>NZ_JBALMU010000179.1:0-9540 GCF_036962285.1 Bacillus sp. JJ634 | reverse complement strand
ATACAAATGGATAAATAAGATAATTCCAACAAAAGCGACAAAGCGGCAAAAGAACTTCTCTAATAATAGGGAAGAGTACTTGGCACCATACCCACTGAATAGGGTGACGAATCATGTATTTCCAAAAAGGATAGAGCAAATAATCTGAGATTAATTGAAAGATAGGTAAAAGGATTTTTTCCCAAATCCAAGTAAGCGGCTTAATCATGAAGTAAAACCAGAGAAAATAGATCAAACGAAAAAGAAGTTGAATAGGAAAATAAACGATAAACACCAAACCGCGTAAAAGATACTTCACCCCGCCCTCGATTGTTGGCATGGAACTCACCTCCTCTAAAAAAGATTATGTTTCTATTTATTCTATGTTCTTCCTATTAGTTATAACAACCTGATTTATACCTGTCTTGGTCTGAATAGTACTAAGGAAGAAAGGATTAGACTCTTTTAAAAGTGATATGAAAATACAAAAAATAACAAAAGGAAAGGAGATTATTTAGGCAGGAGAGAAATAACAATGTAAGTGTTTCCTATTTTGGAGTTCGCAATGATGACTAAAGGAAGCTCAATAAATCAACAATGAACAGAATATGAAAGCAGGAGTGTGAAGGGATGGGTCAGGAACAGCGGATTTGGTGGTATGCTTTTGCGAGTATGATGGTGACAATTAGTACTCTCGGCTTTGCAAGAATGTCGTTCGGGATTCTCATGCCTTTTATGAAGGAAAATTTATCACTGACGTATGAACAGGCAGGTATGTTAGGGACAGCTACTTCGATTGGATATTTAGGAATGGTTCTTTTCGCGGGTATCCTTGCTTCAAAATGGGGCTCGAAGCGTTTAGTTGTTTGGGGAACGTTCCTTGTGGCGATTGGTTTGTTGTGTTTGTCTTGGGTTACGAGTTTTATTTCTTGTCTAGTGGCAATGGCAATGATTGGAGTTGGTACGGCTTTCACCTACACACCACTTGTAAATATTGTTGTTGGTTGGTTCCCGAAGCAAAGAGGCATGATGATTGGTTTTCTCGTTAGTGGATTGGGATTAGGGACTTTAATTTCGAGCACGCTTATTCCATTCTTTACTACATGGTTTTCGGAAAGCGGCTGGCGGTATCTTTGGCTTTTGTATGGAATACTTTCTCTAGTAGTTGTTCTTGTGGCTCAGGCTATCCTTCGAGATCCGCCTATTCCTTTACGTAAAAAGGGGCAGCGAGATGATTCGCTTGTTCGGGAAGTGTACTTGCATAAGGGTGTTTTGCTAGTGGCCATTATTTACGGATTGATTGGATTTGCTTATTTAATTCCACAAAGCTTTCTTTTTAGTTATTTTTTAGAGTCTAATGTTGATCGATATTCAGCTGGAAGAATCATGGCTTTTGGTGGGATTATGTCTATTTTTAGCGGGCCGTTGTGGGGAACGATTTCAGATAGAATTGGGCGAAAGAAGTCTCTGCTTATTACCCTTTTCTTAGGGGCTGGTTCGATGCTTATTCCGATTTTATTTCCTATACAAATTGGGTTTGTTGTAAGCCAATTCCTTTGGGGAGTAACGGTTGTGGGCATGCTTTCACTTATTCAGGCACTTTCTACAGAGCAGATTCATCATTCTTATGCACCGATTGCGCTAGGATATACGACGGTTTTCTTTGCGGTAGGGCAATTAGCTGGACCGGGTCTTAGCGGCTGGATGATTGACCATATAGGAGGAATTCCTTCAGCTTTACTTCTTTGCTGCGGGCTTTTATTTACTGCTTTTATTCTAGCTACACAATTACAGAAGAAAGTAGCCGAAGAGCAGATGAATCTTCAAAAAGTGGATGACTCTGTGGGAGGGTGATTCATATTTTGTCCCTCAATGCTATATGTATAGCATTGAGGTGAAGTTCATGACAGTGAAGGATAATTATTTATTTCAGAAAGAGGACATGCTTAATCCGGAGTTGATGCCAGCAGGGGTTGTTTTTGTTTATAGAGCCTGAGAAAGAGGAAAAATCGATTCCATATTATCGGCAGTATTTTTGGAATGTTCTTCAATATTTACATGAGCAAGACACGAAGCCTTGGTCAGCGGATTATCCAACAGACCCAGAACATCATTTATGGGCTTTTTCCTTTGCAGGAGAACCGTTTTTTGTGTTTGGGAATGCACCTGCGTATAAGCAGCGTAAGACTAGGGATTTGGGGAATGGTCTTGTGTTAGGTTTTCAGCCAAGACGGATTTTTGAAGGATTAGAAGGGACAAATATTGGGAGAGGTATGTCTCGAGAAAAAGTGAGAGAACGTGTTGAGAAATGGGACCGCTTACCGAAGCATCCAAACATTAGTCATTATGGTGACCCAAATCACCGAGAATGGAAGCAATATTTTATTGGAGATGATATTGAACCAATTGAAGGAAAGTGCCCACTTGCTCATAGACTAAGTAGTTCATTTGATTCTAAGATAAAACGCTGAAAAATCATGGAATGAAGAGAAAGGTTTTTTACATTGTCCTTTAGTCTCCCTTTTGGTGAGATGAAGGGCAATTTTCTTTATATTTTGGCAGGTGGTTTTTTGGAAGTATTTGATTTTTGGTATATTCCAAAATGCAGAAGCCCTAAAGTAAAGCACCACATAGAAGCCTCACTCGCACCGTTCGCCCCCTCCAGCATAGGCTTCCGGTTGAAGTCTCCGGGACTTGGGGATTGACTAGGCATGAAACTTAATCTGGCTCTGTAAGTGAAAACCGCCAACGTTTCTAGTATTGTTTTTTCTAGTGCTAATGGTCATAGTAGCCTAACAGCTCTGAAATTTTTTTTGCGCTCTTCTGTAGTGTTTTGATTATTTCATCGTACTGATTTTCTTCGACATTTTTTGATTTACCAATAAGGGCGAGAGAGGAAACGACTTCACCGGTATAGTCTTGAATGGGTGCAGCTATGCTGATAAAACCAGTAGCGTATGTATCCTTTGTGACAGCGTATTGATCGTAACGGATTTTTACTATTTGTTGTTTCAATATCATTGGGTCAGTAATGGTGTAATCCGTGTACTTTTTTAAGGGCTGTGTGATGACATTTTCAATTATAGCTTGACTTTTGAAGGCTAAAATAGCAAGGCCCTCTGCTGTACAGTGTAAGTCGTTGTATCGACCACTTTTCGTAATTAATTTCGCTGGTCGATCGCCCATTTCGCGTAGTAAATAGACGACATGATTGTGCTCCATCACACAAATATGTGCAGATAAGTGGAAACGATTTGCAAGTTTTATGAGTATTGGTTTTGCATCTGTGTAAATTTCTTTGTGTGATTGCACGATACCCCCTAATGCTAAAATCGATAAACCTAGGCGATAATGACTATTTGCTGTATTTTGGACTAGAAACCCTTCTTGCACGAGTTCCTTCACATAACGATGTACAGTGCTTTTTGCTAAATGAAGTTTTTCGGCCATTTCCGTAATACCGATTTCGTTGTGCTTCGGTGTGAAAAGTCGTAAAATACGCATGGCGTTTTTGACAGAGGCCACAAAATATTGGTCATTTAATGAGTGTTTCAATGTCAACATCCCTTTCATGAGTTTGAACGTATTTCGTAATGTCGTGACTTGTAAGGAGCACGTTGTTCACGACTTTTTGTAAGTTTGGCAGCATTCGTTTTTTCGGACCGGCAACGCTAATGGAAGCGAATACTTGATTTTGTTTATTATAAATAGGGGCGCCGACTGACACGATATTTTCAATAAATTCCCCTTCACTAATGGCATAGCCTTGCTGTCGAATCGTTCCTAATGCTTGTTGTAATTGAGGTAGGCTTGTAATGGAATGCTCGGTAGTCTGTGCTAAACAGTTTTCAAAGAGTTCCTCAATCGTTGTCGGTTTCAAAAAAGCTAAAATGGCTTGACCAGATGCTGTGCAATGCGCAGGGTTCCGGCGACCGATATGTGACAATAATTGAACACTATGTGGGCTAGATTCCTTTTTTAAATAGATGATGTTGGTGTTATCTAAAATAGCAATATGTGAAGATTCGCCTGTTTGGACTGTTAATTGTTTTAAAAAATTGGTTGTTTCCTTCAAGATAGCTAATGGCTCGATTACGGTATTCGATAGGGCAAGTATGGAAGATCCTAAACTATATGTATTGAAATGGACATTTTGATGCATAAACCCTTCACTTTCTAACGTTTGAATAAGTCGGCAGGCCGTGCTTTTGGAAACATTAACAAGCTCTGCAACTTCTGATAATGTTAATTCTGGTTGGTCAATGGAAAAGCTTTTTAAAATGCGAAGAGCATTGGTTAATGAGCTGTTCATTGTACGAGACAAGCAGAACCCCCCTTTTTAAAAAAACAAAACTTTTTTATAAAATACCACTTTTACTATAAATAATCTTCACAAAACTGACAAAATTTTTATTTTTGTTCCATATAGCAGAATGAAAGCCTTTTCATAAAACAAAATCCCTCTTATTATTACTTTAGTATTTTTAGAATTTTCTGTATCTCGCACAAATTATTATAAACAGAGGAGTGTATGGTTAATGAATTATCACATTCACGAGACAGATGTTGATTTAAAAACCAATAAATTGCATAGGTTAAATGAGCTATTAGTCTTTGTTACAGGCTTTAATGAGTTTTATAAAGAAAAATATAAAGGCATTCATTTACCTATTACATCCGTGAAGGATTTAAGCCGTCTTCCTTTTACGACAAAAAGGGAATTAGCCGAAGATCAAAAATTATACCCACCATATGGTCGTAATCATTCTTATCCAGAAGGGAGCTACATTCGCTATCACCAAACATCAGGAACAACCGGCCGTCCATTAAAAGTGCTCGATACGGCGAAAAGTTGGGACTGGTGGTCAGATTGTTGGGTGGAAGTTTTGAAATCTGCCGGCGTAACGAAAAAAGACCGTGCCTATTTAGCTTTTTCATTTGGACCGTTTATCGGATTTTGGGCAGCACACGAAGCTGTGCAGAAACTTGGCTGCATGGCCATTCCAGGTGGCAGTATGTCGTCGGAAGAAAGGTTAAACAGCATGCTTCAGAACGAAGCAACCGTTCTTTTCTGTACACCAAGCTATGCACTTCATTTAGCAGAAGTTGCTGAAAAGCTAGGATTAAATATTAAAGATTCAACAATCAGAAAAATCATTACAGCTGGAGAACCAGGGGGCTCGGTTCCTTCTACACGTGCTCAAATTGAAAGTTTATGGGGAGCTAAGCTATTTGACCACGTTGGAATGACTGAAATGGGTGCATACGGATATTCTTGCCAGGAACAAAAAGGATTGCATGTGAATGAAGCACAATTTATTGCTGAGGTCATTAACCCAGATACGTTAGAACATGTAGCACCCGGTGAACGTGGGGAGCTCGTGTTAACAAATCTTGGACGTTTTGGCTATCCGATGATTCGCTATCGTACTGGTGATGCTGTTGTATATCAAACAGAAGCTTGCGCTTGTGGAACTCCATTTTTATTTTTACCAGGCGGTTTGTTAGGGCGTACAGATGATATGGTGGTCATTCGTGGTGTGAATATTTATCCTTCATCCATTGAAGCCATTGTTCGTGAATTCGCTTCAATTAAAGAATTCCGAATTATTTATTATACAGAACTTGAAATGAATCAAGTTAAAGTTCAAATTGAAGGTCCAGAAGAAATAGTGCCTATGTTGGCACAATTATTACGCAAACGTGTAGGCTTACGAATAGAAGTAGAGTGGGTGGAAGACAATTCCTTGTCGCGCTTTACCATGAAGGCTCGTCGCGTTATTGACAATCGTAAAGCTGGCGTCACTGTATAAGAAGGAGATTATTAATGGATTACAAAGTAAAAGTACATTGGGGAGACACGGACGCTGCAGGCATTGTATTTTATCCGAATTTTTATAAATGGATGGACGAAGCGACACATGAATTTTTCTCAGCGATTGGACACCCGACCGATGCTTTATTTAAAGAGAATATTGCATTACCTTTGATTGAAACACATTGTGATTTTAAACGCCCCGTTCTATACAATGTAGAACTGATTGTGAAATCAGAAGTCGTGTTATTAAAAGAAAAAGTGTTCAAATTATTACATCAATTTTATTGTGAAGGCCAACTTGTGGCGGAAGGCTATGAAGTGAGGGCTTGGGCTTCAACAGCAGAAGGGCGTGCGAGAGCAGTCGCGATTCCAGAACAAGTGAAAAATAAACTAGGATTAAAGGAGTAGATAAAATGACAAACACACGTGAAGTATTAGTTATCGGTGCAGGACCAGTTGGTATGACTGCTGCCCTTGCACTACATAGACAAGGTATTAAAGCAACAATTATTGAAGCAGAGCCGGAAGGACGTGAACGTGCAGGCAGTCGCGCGATTTATCTTCATAAAGAAACTTTAAAACTATTAGAAAGTATTTCTTCAGGCTTAGGTTTTGAATTAGGGGATATCGGTATTGTTTGGCCTGTCAAGAAAACGTCTTATCGAGGCGAACCGGTCTACAAACGTGTTTATGAGCCACCGGCACCAAATACGATTCCAGCGTTCGCAAGTTTACATCAACACGAAATTGAAAAAGCGTTATTTAAAGCATGTCAAGCTGCCGACGTAGAGTTTGTATGGGGAGAATCAGTGAAGGACGTAGTCACCTCAAATGAAAGCGTTACCATTGGAACAGAAAAGGGTACTTGGGAAGCGAAATATGTTGTCGCAGCAGATGGTGCACACTCTGCAGTAAGAAAGTCTGTCGGTATCAAATTCGAAGGGCCACGTACAAGTGATGCATTTGTCGTAGTGGATGTAAAAGAAGATGAAGAAAATCCACTGCCACTGGAGCGTACTTTCCATTATCAACATCCAGATGCTGGTGGGCGTAATGTGATGTATGTACCATTTGCAGGTGGTTGGCGTATCGACTTACAACTATTCGATGAAGATGATCGTGCATACTACGGTTCAGAAGAAGGCGTACGCGAATGGCTTCCAAAAGTAATGGATCCGAAATATGTTGAGCGTATTACATGGATTTCAACCTATACATTCTATCAAGTAGTTGCAGAAAGCTACACAGATGAACATCGTCGCGTCATTTTAGCTGGTGAAGCTGCCCATTTATTCGCTCCATTCGGTGCACGCGGATTAAACTCAGGGGTACCGGATGCAATAGTAGGTGTACAAGGTATTGCAGCTGCATTAAAAGCTGAAACGGTTGAAGAAGCACGAGCTGCCATTGAAGCAGCGGCGAATGAGCGTCTAAGCGCAGGTTTATATAATCGTGAATGTTCAAACTTAGCTCTTGAACATATTCAAGGTACAAATGAAGAGATTAAGCTAAAACGAGAAATTAGTGCTTTCTTAGCGCCGCATATTCCGAAATTAGGAAAATGGTTAGACGAAGGGCCATTTGGACCACGTTCTGGCCCACCAGCATTATCAACGAAGTACTAATTTATTCTGGATTTTGGCACCGTTGTTGTTTGTAGGTGGAATGATGGCGAAAAATGAAGTTGCATCAGAAATGTGCTGTACTAGCATATTTCTGATGCGAGTTCGTTCATCAATTAGCTTTTTAATGAGTACAGCCATATGACGCTGATAAAATGGTGATTCTGGGAAATAGCAATTCAGAGGGGAGGGAATGCGTATGAAAGAAATAATAACACAGCCGTATAAGCGAGTGTGGGGGATGCTCTTTATAGGTTGGATTGTTGCGTATTTTGACAGGACAATCACAGGACCTGTCGTTACCTGGATGATTAACAATGATGTTGCCTTTTTAGAAAGTGCATCCAATCCGTACGCATTAGGTGGTTTATTAGGTAGTTTATTTTTTGCAGGTTATATGTTAACGCAATTCCCAGGTGGTTACTTCGGAGATAAATACGGTTATCGTAATATGGTTATTTTGAGTATTTTATGGGCAGGAATTACGACACTGTTAACAGGATTCTTTCATGGTTTGCTTGTCTTTATTGCATTGCGTGTATTGACGGGGTTAGGAGAAGGAGCTTTCTATTCAAACGACCGTTCGCTCATTGCACAGGTAACGCCACCCAAAAAGCTCGGCTTAGGTATGGGAATCGTAATGAGTGGTTTATCTGTAGGTCTAACTTTAGGGTTAGTTGGAACCGTTTATTTAATTGAATGGGCCGTTCCATTTCTAGGGAATGATGCTTGGAAATCACCGTTCATTGTTTTAGGGATTGCTACGATTATTGTTGGTCTTGCTATGTCAACTGTGATTCCCAAAAGCATGAATAAACAAAATGCTAGTATGAAGAAGACGATTATTAGCTTAGGATCCTATTCTATTGTATTTTTAGTAATTATTATGACGATTTACGTTATTACTGATAAAATGCAGTTAAGTGAAGGGGCGATAGCAGGAATCTTCACTTTATTAGCATTTGTTTTTATTGCATATATTTATCGTACAAAGCCAGAAGTTCGTCCAGTGTTAAAAAATCGCAATTTAATGCTTTTATACATCTCGGCAATTCCAATTATGTGGCATTTATGGTTTTATAGTTTCTGGTCTGTATCAATTGTAAGTGATTTTGGAGGGAGTACATTAACAACAGCAGCACTTGTTGCTTCATTTAATGCGATTGCAGGTTTGCTTGGTTTTCCATTAGGAGGTTGGATTTCAGACAAAGTAGCTCATAAACAAAATGGCCGCCGAAATATTTTATTTATTTTAACCGTATTCTTTGCACTTTCGGTATTTGCATTTGCATTTTATATTATGAGTGGTCACGGAAACTTAATTATTATGTCGTCCATTTTATTTGTTTCAGGCACAATCTTTTTCGCGGTACAATCCATTCAACATGCATTTATTTCTGAATTAGCACCGGCAGAGCACCGTGGCTCAGCGTTTGGTTTATGGAATTTAATTGCAGAAATTGGCGCATTATTATCTCCGGTAATTTCAGGGGTGCTACGAGATAGCACAGGTGACTGGAGTTCACCACTTTTACTAGACGCAACGTTAATCGCAGCGAGTTGTGTATGTATTATCTTAATTGGTGCTGGTTCAGCGAAATTAAAATCAATATCTCAATCAGCATAATGGTTAAAACCAAGCAAATATCGATTTCATCGAAATTTGCTTGGTTTTTTATTCATTAAAACGGGAAATAAAATAACAAAATGAAAAAACAAGAAAGATTTGAGGAGTTTAGTCAAAAATTCGATTCAATGAATGCGATGGATCAGGGGGCTAAACCTAATTGTACAAACAGTTAATAATGTTACTGGTATTGACAAGGGGAATTATGGCAAGATTAATAAAAAAAGATTAAATTGAACGTCTTTTTTGTTGTTTTTTAGCTTTACTAAATTATTTTTTCTATTGTACTTCCTCCTTCACAGTCCCCTTAATACCGTATAATTTTCTCCTTTTCTCCTTTTCACTAATTTCGAGAAAAAATATTTCAAAAAAATAATTGACGAATTAAAAATACGAGCGTATAATCAATTCTTGTCAGCAGGACAAATTAGTTCTTTGAAAACTAAACAAAACAGAAACGCCAACGTTAATTTTTTAAGTGAGCACTCACTATA
>NZ_JBALMU010000178.1:6141-6430 GCF_036962285.1 Bacillus sp. JJ634 | reverse complement strand
TCTTCAAAGGCTTTTACAAGAAGCTATTGAGATAAAGTCAGAAAATGATTTAACGGTCTGAGGTGAAAAACTGAATGGTTGTAAAATAGGGAACCTTCTACAATGAAATTCGTAATAGTAATAGAGAGAGGATGATTTATAGTAAAGGGGTAATATCATCGGGATACTCTTTTTGTTTTCTGTAGTTATAACAGCAGCGAATTAAAGGCTATTAAAATTTATTCTAATAGGAATGGGGGGATGAGATGGCATGGTTACTCCTGCTTGCAGTTGTTATTGGGTTTATTTT
>NZ_JBALMU010000178.1:581-6086 GCF_036962285.1 Bacillus sp. JJ634 | reverse complement strand
TGTTATTGGGTTTATTTTATTTTTACGCAAAAAACGCTCATTTAAATTTGGTTTATCTCCAAAATCATTAGAGATAAAACCAATTAAAGGGTTAAAAAAATTAAGTAATAACTTGGAACAGTCCCTTAGTAAAAGTTATATGGAAAATGTAGAAGAGAGGGTAAGAAAAGAGCATAGGTTAAAAGAAAATGAGTATAATTGGCGTTTACTGGATTTAAAACGTTATTTTATTTTGACTTTTCTTTTAAAAGAGTCTCCAATGTTTAGCGAGAAAGTCGATGAACTGTGGCATCAGATGCTTATGTTCACCCGTGAGTATGATGATTTTTCTAAGAAATATCTAGGGACGATTCTTCATCATAGTCCAAATGTAAATGTATTGCCCGATCCTGATTTGCGGGGATTTTTTGATTGGGTGTATGCTGAGCTTTTTTTTATAAGAAAAGAGAATATCCATCTTTATAAGGGGTTTTTCAGGCACCCTGTACATCCCGCCGTTATTGATGAGTTTAAACATTTACCAGAAAATGAACTTATAGATATATATTTTAAGAGGGATACCCAATATAGTACTACTGTACTCTCGCTTATCTCTTCCATGAAAAAAAACGCAGCTCAGATAAAGGATTATGAAAAAAGCGTCATACAAGAAAAAATGAAAAAAAGCAAAAGAGAGGAAAACTATAACACGATGCTCGTTCCTTTCTTATGTGTTTCTTATTTTCATTATGATGAATTTTCAAGTTACATGAACATGAGCAGCAACAGTTCATCAAGCTGCACAAGTTGCGGGTCGGCCAGCTCCTGTAGTTCTTCTTGCTCGTCCAATAGTTCCTGCTCTAGCTGCGGTGGGGGTGGAGATTAATAGATTTCTTTAGGATTTTAACTTCTTTAAGAGTAAATAAGTTGGATAGAAATATTGAGAAAAGCTGAGTATTTAAGAGATAATTGTTTGTTTATTGAGGGAGGTTAGCTGTACAAGTTATAAATTTAATGGTTTAAAGTTATAGAGCATTTCTTTGAATGAGGAATGCTTTTTATTTTTGCTTAAAATAAAAATCTACAATAAAAATGTTATTCAAATTAATAAAAATTTATTGTAAAACGATAAAACATAGATTAAAATCAAAATCATAATAAATAAGTGAGGTGCTTTTTATGGAAAAAGTAACAACGTTGTTTTTAAAAATAACTGTTATTCTTTTAGGATTCCCAGTTCTTGCTCTGTGCATCTTTTTGGTGCCTGAGATGGCGAATCTTGCAGCAAAACTGCTTCCAGAGTTTGCTTTTATAAAATATCTCGTTTTCATCGCTTTTGATGCATCGGCGATACCTTTTTACTTTGCTTTGTATCAGGCATTCAAACTCTTACGCTATATTGACAAAAATAAAGCTTTCTCCGATTTATCTGTAAAAGCTTTAAAGAAAATCAAATACTGTGCCATCACAATCAGTATTTTGCATGTGCTAGTTTGGCCGCTCTTCTATATCTTTGCGGAAGTAGACGACGCACCAGGAGTTATCTTTGTCGGGTTGGTTGTTCCTTTCGCTTCGATGGTTATCGCAGTCTTTGCGGCTGTTCTCCAAAAACTTTTACAAGAAGCAATTAATATCAAATCAGAAAATGATTTAACGGTCTGAGGTGAATAACAATGGCAATTATAATCAATATTGATGTGATGTTAGCAAAAAGGAAAATGAGCGTAACAGAACTTTCCGAGAAGGTTGGAATAACAATGGCGAACCTTTCTATATTGAAAAATGGAAAGGCAAAAGCGATTCGATTATCCACTTTAGAGGCAATTTGTAAGGCTTTAGAATGTCAGCCTGGAGATATTTTAGAATACAAAAGTGATGAAGACAGTTAAACATTGTGGAGGAAACTTAATATAACAATTATTAGGGGAGGTATAACTATGGACATTAACAATTTGATTATTGAAAATATTGCTAATCCTCATGAGCTGGAGAGAATATATAGAAAAGACCCGAAAGCTTTTAAAAAGTCATTCTCACACGCATGGGAACAAAATCCTGATTCTCAGGTTCTTGGTGTTTGGTATGAAAGATTGCATTTCAAGGAGACGGCAAACACAGAAAAATCTTCCTTGCTTCAAAAAGGTTTCTTATTCATGGGCATTTTAGCCATTCTGGCCGGGATAAGCACCAGAATCATTTTCCATTTTGTCGAACAGGAAGCAATTGCTCCAATTAACCTGGCTTTTGGTATAATTCCCTTTATTGCTGCCTATTTTGTTTACAATAATACTCCGAAAAAAAGTATTATTTATTCCCTTGCAGCGTTGTTCCTAATTTCCGGTTTTTATCTTAATATGCTGCCATTAAATTATAAAGACAGTATTATCCTTGCTTATTTACACCTTCCCATATTCTTATGGGTATTGGTAGGGCTTGCATTTACAGGAAATGAATATTCAAAAGGCAGTACAAGATTAGCCTATATTAAATTTAATTTGGAATATTGTATTCTCTACGCCAGCATGGCAGTTAGCGGAATGGTACTAGCAGCATTAACCATGCAGTTATTTAGCTTTGTTGGCTTGGATATAGAAGACTTCTATTTTAGTAATGTCGTCTTATTTGGTGCTGCCGCTCTCGCTATTGTGGCTGCATACCTGGTATCAATAAATCTTAAACTTGCTAAGAATATTACACCATATATAGCTAAAATTTTTAGTCCTCTTGTCCTGGTCACATTGTTGGTCTATCTTATAACGGTTATATGGGTCGGAAAAAATCCATTCTTGGACCGCAATTTCCTGATAGCCTTCAACGGAATACTCCTTGGTGTATTGGCCGTTACCATATTTTCCATTATCGAGAGCGACTCAGACGAGAAAAAGAACATTTCAGATTATATAAATTTTGCCTTAATTGTTCTTGCGCTTATCATTGACAGTGTGGCTTTGTCAGCCATCGTGTTCAGACTTTCTTCTTATGGGATTACGCCTAATAGACTTGCTGTTTTAGGAGTAAACATACTTATCTGGGCAAATCTAATTTGGATTATGCTCTCCTATACGCGTTTTCTACAAAACAAATCCGGACCTTCAACTATCCAAGATGCCGTTACTAGGTATTTGCCGGTCTACGGAATTTGGGCAGCTTTCGTTACATTTACTTTTCCTATAATTTTTAATTAGAAAGGCTCTGTTAATGTAACGAAAAGCTAATTTTCTATAAGGTACAAAATCCTTAGAGCCGATATTATGCAGCTTTTTATACAGAGTTGCATAGTTTTGGCCAATCTTTTTTTCAAAACAGGCTTTTTCTATTTCCGGTTTTTTGTACAGTAAATTTTCTATTTGGAGTTGCAGAAGATAAATGTTTCCGACAACTTAAAAGTAAGCTGACCAATCATGACAGACCTTTTCTTGATTGACTAAAAACCTGTGATTCATTTCTATTATAAAAATTATTAGCACAGACCCAGGCCTGGGTCTGTGCTAATAATTTTTTATGATAATAAAAGTAACCCCTTACTATTGTTGAGGTGCGGAAGGAGTTGAAATACTTTGTAATGCCTGTTCTGCCTCGTTTGCATATTGATTTTGTACTGCTAGATCACCTAAAGCAACCATTCCTACTATTTGTCCATTCTCGATTACCGGTAATCGACGAATTTGCTGCTGTGCCATCAAATTTGCTGCTTGATGAACATCCATATCGGGTGTACCTTGTACGATTTGCTGTGCAGTCATGACTTGAGATACTGGTGTTTGTGCATTTTCTCCTTGTGCTGTCGTACGAAGGGTAATATCACGATCCGTTACAATTCCAACCAGTTGTTCACTGTTATTTACTACTGGGATAGCTCCGATATTATATTGGCTCATTAACGCTGCAGCTTCCTTTACGGTTTGTGTTTCGTTAACTGTAACAACATTTGATGTCATGATATCTCTTAATTGTGCCATGAAATTACCTCCAAATATATTTATCCTTTATAGGATGGGGAATATTAGAGATATTATTAATGGTAACTTTTTTCTAAATATAAGCTGCATAGCCTTTTATATCAATTTTTTATTAAAATGTTACCACTTTACCTTTCTGCTTCAAAATAATAATAGCTTTTATAAAAATTGTCATACATTTATTTTCTCTAAATTATAGGGGAAATGCTATCAAAACCTATTTATTCCAGGTACGCTTTCTTGGAACAAGAATGAATGCTTATTTTCATTCAAACGGGCGCATTTCAGGAGTACGAAATGTGCTCTTTCGTTTTGAATCGGGCCATAGCGAAGAAAAATAGAGAGGTGTTTCATGTATGTTTTCTAATGAACAATTACAAGACCTAATTGAAGGAAAAATAGTTGGGAACAAGTTCCCCTGTGATACAAATAATGAGCAAGAAATTGAAGCACATATCCGACGGTTATTTCATCGAATAAACCGTATTCCTAATTTAGTATGTGAAGCAGAGTGGAATCACTTTGGCAGTGGATACGCATCCTTTGTTGAATTTTTTTGTTATCGAAAAGAAGATGTTATAGTTGTTGAAGAGAAGTACGGTCGTCGAGAGATAAAGACAGATGGGATAATTATTGATATTTGTCGTTTAGCACCTGTAGCAATCATGGGCGAAGATGACAGATATAAAACAATTCATATTGAGACGAACGAGGTAGTTGGTGGAGCATATGGTTCTTTACTTGGTGGTCCAAATCCATTAGACTTGAGCAAGAAATTCCAAACAATTGCAGAAAAATTGAAACCAATCGGATTGATGAAGTCGACCTAAAAGCGATACCAAAAATAAGCCTCTATTTTTATAAAGAGGCTGTTAACTCGAATAAGACTACAGTTTATTGGTAACTGTAAACCTAATGAAACATAGAGATAAGGGGATTACTTATGACCACCGATAAAGAATTTAATCCAATGGATGTTATGAAACCAATTAATTTAAGTTCAAAAGAATTAGACGAGTCACAGCCATTTACATCGGTTGAAATCGGTAAACTTTGGGTTACCTATATGGGGAACAGTATGGTAAGTCAAATCTTGCCTTATTTTCTACAACATTGTGAGGATGAATATATTAGGACGTTACTTGAAAATGGTTTAGCCTTATCCAAAGATTTTATGCAGAAGATAGAAAATGTTTTTAAAAAGGAAAATTTCCCTATACCTGTTGGTTTTTCAAAGGATGATGTAAATCTTGGTGCCCCTCGTTTATACGAAGATGAATTTTACGTGCAATATTTAAAATATACGGCTAAGGCTGGGCTTAGTATCTATTCAGTAGCAATTCCGTTAGTAATAAGAGAGGATATAAGGGAATTTTTCGTTTATGCAAATAAATGCACAGATATTCTATTAGGACAGATTAATAATGTTTTATATGAAAAAAAATTAATTGTTAAACCTCCAATTATTCCTACACCTGAAAAACCTGATTTTGCTAATAAACAAAGCTATCTAAACGGTTGGTTTGGAGATGTTAGACCATTACATGCAATGGAAATTGTTCACCTT
>NZ_JBALMU010000178.1:0-498 GCF_036962285.1 Bacillus sp. JJ634 | reverse complement strand
AGAAATGACTGATAAAGCAGTGAAGCAGTGTATTGAAAAGCTTCATTCAGAAAACTTACCAACACCGTCATATATTGACCATTTGGTTACAACATCCGACTATCCTCCTTTTTCTGATAAAATAATGTTATCTCATAAGTTGGACATGTTCTCTATGAAGATTAGGTCATTTGGAAACTCATTAGCGGTAAATGGAAGAAGAGATATAGGTGCATTATATGTAAGAAATATGACTAATGTTGGCGTATTTGTTGATGATGCTGCCAATATTTTAATTGATAAAGGATGGTTGGAATCGCCACCAAAAGCATTTGATAGAAGTTAATTGACAATCGAATAGATTAAAAAAATCTTCATTAGCAAGCTAATTGAAAAAAGAATATAGAAAAGGAATAGAAAAATGTGACGAACAGAAAAGAAGCGTTATTATGGAGTATAGCACTTCCTGGATTTGGTCAACTTCTAAATGATAAATTAATAAAAGGTATTAAGCAGCCA
>NZ_JBALMU010000177.1:0-3086 GCF_036962285.1 Bacillus sp. JJ634 | reverse complement strand
AAATATCTGAGGTACTAGAAATACCTCTTGGAACTGCTAAATCAGTATTATATCGTGCATTAAATAAACTTCGAAAAAATTATAAAAAGGAGGTTGGTTACTATGAGTCATAATCTAAAACAAGAGTTAGCTAAAATAGAAATCCACATGGAACTTCACGAAAAAAGTAAAATGGGTGTAAAAAAAGCAAAATTAGAAATGGAAAGTAAAATAAAGAGGCGTGTAAGAAAACGCTTAGTCTCAGCTATTTTAGCAGCTATTCTAATCATTCCAACAGGTGCTTTTGCTTATCAATCCATTTTAGCAGAATTGAACGGTATTAAACGGGTGCGTTTCTGAAATAAGCAGGAACGTTTGTTTACTTTCAATAGTACGTGGCATTGAAGCCATGCATATGATGAAAAAAGGGCAAGTTCACCAAGGGGTGAAGTCTGCCCAAAATCGAAAAGAACTCATTAATAAACTATTTGGCATCGCATCATAATCCGTAAGTTAGCAGGAAATTCATGTCCTATGTTTTTTTGAAATCATCTTTGCACCAGAATCCTTCTTTGTGTCAGGTGTAAAAACTGACTTTAGTTTCAAGTTGAGCGCCTTTTACGTTTAAAAAACAAACTGTAAAGGGAAAATAAGCAGGTGGAGGGATTGTAGATGAAGATAATAATTATTGGCGGAGATGCAGCAGGTATGAGTGCTGCCATGCAAATTGTAAGGAATAGCTCAGATCATCAGATTACTGTTCTTGAAATGGGAAAAGTATACTCATATGGCCAATGTGGGCTCCCTTATGTGATTAGCAATAAAATTGATTCAACAGATAAATTAATAGCTCGGACACAGACTGAATTTAAAGAAAAATACGGAATTGATGCACGAATCTTACATGAGGTTCGCCAAGTTGATACAAAAAATAAACAAGTGTATGGGATAAACCATGCAAATGAAGAGAAGTTTTATTTGTCATATGACCGTCTCCTTATAGCTACTGGCGTAAGCCCGGTTATACCTGAGTGGGAAGGTGCTCATCTTTCGGGTATATTCACTTTAAAGACGATTCCAGATGCAAAGCGAATCATAGAATCCCTTGAAAGGGATGTTAAAAATGTCACGGTAATTGGCGGCGGATATATTGGGCTTGAAATGGCTGAGAGTTTTGCGGAATTGGGTAAGAAGGTAACAATCATTGAACGAAATAAACAATTAGCAAAAATTTTTGATGAAGAAATGGCAGAGCTTATCCATGAAGAAGCAAAGAAGCAAAACATTGATCTTAGAATGAGTGAATCTGTAGAAGCTTTTCTTGGCGAAGATAAAGTTGAATTTATAAAGACTGATAAAGGGGAGATTGAGACTGATCTTGTTCTAGTTGCTGTTGGTGTACGGCCAAATACTTCTTTTTTAGATAAGACTGGAATCATTACAAGTGTAAATGGTGCAATCCAAGTAAATGCATATATGCAAACAAATATTGAAGATGTATATGCAGCAGGCGATTGTGCAACACAGTACCATCGAATCAAAGAAAAGGATGATCATATTCCATTAGGAACACACGCAAATAAGCAAGGTCAAATTGCAGGATTAAACATAATTAATATTCCAAAAACTTTTAAAGGTGTATTAGGAACCTCTATTATTAAATTCTTCAGTTTAACACTTGGAAAGACAGGATTATCAGAAAGAGAGGCAACATTATTAAACATTCCCTATCAAACAGTTACAATAAAAACATCTGATATTGCAGGCTATTATCCAAATGCTAAAAAAATGACCTTGAAATTGCTAGTACATAATAAATCACATAAAATTCTTGGGGGACAAATTATTGGAGAAAAGGGGATAGATAAGAGAATCGATGTACTTGCAACGGCTTTATTTCATTCTATGACAGCTGAGCAATTGCTAGATTTAGATTTAGCATATTCACCTCCATATAATGGAGTCTGGGATCCGCTCCAACAAGCTGCAAGAAGAATAAAATAAATCAAAGCCCCGTACGATTTAGGTAGAGCTACTCTTTCAATTACGTAATCTTCAACTACAACGACTAATTATTGATTAAAGAAGGTGTCAAAATGATTGACTATATGCGATTTGATGTTATGCTGTTTGACGATATTATTGCAAGGGTAGATTTAAAACCAAATGGAAGTGACAAACCATACGTAATCAATTATATTGAAGGATTTAATAAGCAATTTTCACCTAATCTAGAGGGATACATTACAAAAGATGAGTTGGAAAGATGGCTCAAGTGGCGTGTATTTCCTGAAACAAGAGTGAACGCTAATCAATTACTAGCTTCCCTCGGTTTAAATAGCTACAATCGTTGGGCAATTGTCCGTAAAACACATGGCGTCATGGCTGATGATGAGATTTGGTTGCGTTTTAAAGGAGAATCATTAAAGCATAGTGACGTGACACTACGTAAATCTCTTTATTACCCAGACGATAAGAAATAATTGTATCAACAGAGTTTCTGTATATGTTGTAGTTAACCTAGTATAATTTACGCGTAAATGCCCTATATGAAGTTCTAGTATCTTATCAATAGAACTGGATTAGATTGATCTCTTATTCAATAAACTTGTCAAATTTACGGTCCAAAAAGCAAGGAAACAGGGGAGACCGTACAGGGGATTTTTTGTCTTGAAAAAATTGTGAAACGTTGATTTAAAGGTACTTATAAATGAGGATTTAGTACTTAATTTACATAACATATAAACGTCTAAAGCTGATTAAAGAGACCATGCAAAAATAACTTTGCCAGCCCTTGGAAGAGTAGGGTAAAACAAAGGCACAGTAGAAATAATCAAACCTCGTTTAGAGGATTAATTGAAAATATGAGAATAAATGAATGAATTAGAAAAGAGTGTCTGATAAGAATTGTATGCTCTTTTTATTCCCGTTTATTTGTCCAGTTTTCCATTATGTATGATTCACTCAGAATTTCCTAAAGGAAAAGGTGTAAAAAGACAAGAAAGTCTAAACTTCTTTTACAGTAATATTAGTTTAGAGTTTTTTGTTCTTGAAAAATTCGGAGAAATGATTTCCTGTTAAGTGATAATGAAGATACGAAAGCCTAT
>NZ_JBALMU010000176.1:0-4453 GCF_036962285.1 Bacillus sp. JJ634 | reverse complement strand
ACATATTATTTTTCCATTATTCGCGTTGATTGGGGTAGGGATATGTCTGCATCGTTTATTGAAACTAAGCTTATCTACATTATCAACGTTAACGATTTATGTTTTGCTCCCAGCTGTATGTTTTGTTAACATTTACAAAAGTGATATATCTGGAACTTTAGTTGGTCAAACGCTTTTATTTTTATTGCTTTTTAATTTACTTCTTATAATCATCAGTATCCTGCTTGCTAAAGTAAATCGATTCGATCGCCAGTTGTCATCTACTTTTAAAAATAGTTTTGTTTTAAGCAATTCAGGAAACTATGGTCTACCAGTAGGTGAACTTGTTTTTTCTTCCAATCCAGCCGGTATGGCAATCCAAATCATCGTTTCTATTTTTCAGAATTTGCTTACCTTCACGTATGGATTTTATAATTCGGTTTCCGCTCAAAGCAGTGGGAAGGATATTGTTTGGAAAATTCTCAAGTTACCAGTTATTTATGCCTTGTTACTTGCTGTTTTACTACGCTGGATGCATATTGATATTCCTGATTATTTATGGAAACCAATTGAAAATACTTCTAATGCTTTTTCGGCCATTGCTCTTATCACACTGGGAGCCCAAGTAGCTTATTTAAAAATTACCCGTATTTCCAAGCCGATTGTGTGGATGGTCATTGGCCGTCTTATTATTTCCCCTTGTATTGCATGGTTAGTTATTTTTGGACTTGGTTTATCAGGTACAATTGCGCAGGCACTTTTTATTGCTAGTGCCTTTCCGACGTCAAGAAACAGCGCGCTGCTAGCACTTGAATACGATAATTATCCAAATGTCGCTTCGCAGGCTGTTCTGCTTACGACTATCCTTAGTAGTACTACTGTAGCAATTGTTATCTATTTAGCCAAAATCCTTTTTTAGAGCGCGTTTTTTATACCTTTACTAGTTTCAGAATTTGATAAAACTAATATGGAGAATAATAGAAGGATAGATAATCGTGAATGATATCAGCGATTGTCTATCCTTTTTTCCTTATCAGCTTTTAATAAAAGTATCTATTTTGGAATTAACTAATGCTGTTTCTTCTAAAAATGGGTACTGACAACTATTGGGGAGGGAAGGGCTAATATGTTTCGTTAGCTAATTGATTTTAATTCACTTTCTAATCATTTCTTAATACTTCTCTAAATTTCTATTAGCTTTTTAACCATATCTTATAAAGTAATGAAAGATTTTCAGGGGAGGAATGTTTAGTGAAAATTGTAATGGTACCGTCAGGCTTTAAAGAATGTTTGGATGCGGAGGAAGTGGCGTTAGCGATGGAGCGAGGGGCAAGAAAATTTAATCAAACGTTTGATTTAGAAGTTGTTCCGATGATTGATGGAGGAGAAGGGTTTGCCAAAACAATTGTGAGCTTAAAAGATGGAGAGCTCATTTATAGAGAAGTGACGGGTCCGATAGGAGAAAAGATTGTCAGTTACTTTGGAATCTTTGTGGAGGGTGATAGACGAACGGCTGTGATTGAAATGGCCGCTGTTGCGGGGTTAAAGTTAGTGCCGCGCAATCAAAGAAATCCGTTAAAAACGACAACATATGGTGTAGGAGAGTTGATTCGTTCTGCCCTCGATTTTGGTGTCGACCATATTCTCATCGGTTGCGGTGACTCAGGTACATCCGATGGAGGAGCAGGATTAGCTCAAGCATTAGGTGTTCGATTTTTAGATAAGGACAAACAAATGATCGAAGTCCATGGTGGAGAGGATTTGATAAAGGTCGACTCGATTGACATGACACAGCTAGATCAACGATTAGGGAATGTGACCGTCGATGTTGCTTGTAATTGGCAGAACGTGTTATGCGGAGAGAAAGGGGTCGCACGTGTTTTCGGTCCTCAAAAAGGAGCAACATCCCAACAAGTAGAGCAATTATCAGCAGCGTTAGAACATTATGCTTCTTTAATTCAAGAAGAGTTAGGGATGGATGTCCGATTACTTCCAGGAAGTGGAGCATCGGGTGGACTAGGTGCAGGACTAATTGCTTTTACAGGTGCTGTATTGCACCCTCGCTTTGATATTATTATGGACTACATTCATATAGAAGAAAAAATTGCGACAGCAGATGTGGTCATGACAGCGGAAGGAAGTTTGGATTTTCAAACGCCAAATGGAAAGATTCCGTCAGAGGTTGCACGAATTGCTAAAAAACATAACATCCCGGTCATTGCTATCACCGGTACGATTGGTGAAGGAGCCGCTTTAAACTATCAGGCAGGTATCGATGCTTATTTAAGCATTATTCAAAAGCCGACATCTTTAGAAAAAGCGATGATAAAAGCGCCGAAATGGATTGAAGAAAGTACAGAATCTGTGTTAAGACAAATCGTCATTGGCTTGGAAATGGCCGAGAAGAAGCTGATTAGAGAAAGGATTTAGTCATATGATTACGAGAATGGACAAATACGTACCAAAACAAAAGCGAATCTATACGTGGCTCAATCAAGTATCTATCAAGCTTTTAGCTATACTAAGTGTGCATGTTTTTTTCTTAGTGCTTATTATGCTGATTGATGAGCTAGATTACCGTGCCAAAGTATCCTTATTTGCTTTCTTATCAGCAATGACCTTGTGGATTGTGACGAAGTTTCCTGCCGGTTTTGTAGCCATTGTGCTTATTTTATTCATTATCCTATTAAAGGCAGGAAATCCGGAATTATTATATAATGCGCTCGCAGAGGAAGTAGTGTGGTTAATGATTGGCTCGTTTATTATTGGGGAGGCAGTGAAACAGTCGGGATTAGCTGAACGATACAGCCAGTACTTACTGAGCCATTCCAAACAAAAAAGTCATGCACTGTTTGGTATCACCTCGATTTTGTTCGGATCCGCTTTTTTTATTCCGTCTACTTCAGGAAGAGCAGCTTTATCGATGCCCATTATCAAACAGCTTCATTCGAAATTTTCTCCGAAAGAACAAAGTGTGTTGGCGATTATGGCGCCTGTTATTATATTAATGAGTACATCGGCTACTTTAATTGGTGCAGGATCTCATATTATTGGAATTAGTTTGCTTGAAAATACGGTTGGTGAATCAATTTCATATATACAATGGTTGATATGGGGTAGTCCATTCGCTCTATTTATTACACTTATTTCATTTACTATAATAAAATGGATGTTGTGGCCGAAAGATGGGTCAAAGGAGATGGAAGACGTAAAAATACAGGAAATTTCTGTATTGAGACAGCCTTTGAATAAAAGTGAAAGAAAGACTGTGATGTTAATCACGTTTTTAATTATAGGCTGGGTGACAGAAAGTCTTCATGGGTATGGTATCGCATTGATTACCATGATTGGTGCCGTTCTATTTATGTTGCCGAATTATGGTATCGTTAGTTGGAAACAAGGGATGAAATCAGTCTCTTGGAACTTGATTATATTTGTCGCTGCCGCAACTGCACTTGGAAAAGTATTAGTAGATACAGGGGTCGTTCATTGGATTGAACAAAAGATGTTTCATATATTACATTTGTTGGTGGGGGCGCCAGAATGGTTAATTGTGTTTGTTATTTTACTTGTAACGGTCACAAGTCATTTGTACATTACTTCTCATACAACGCGTGCTGTCGTTTTTATTCCGAGTTTAATAGTTTTTAGTGAAACAATCGGAGTGAATGCTGCGACAGTTGTTTTTTTAGGCTTAATAGGTATGAATTATTGTGTAACGTTTCCTGTTAGTTCGAAAGCGTTATTACTGTTTTATGAAGAAGGGGACATTTCGTATGATACGAAACATTTAGTGAAAGTGAGTGCGGTTCTAATGCCCCTTTATATTTTAATTACAATGATGTTTTACTTTTCTTATTGGCAGTGGGCGGGGATGGATTTATAAGAGGTGAAGGAATGAACCATCATATATTAATCATTGAAGATGATGAAAAAATTGCACGAGTGATTCAGTTAGAATTAGAGTACGAAGGATATGAAGTAAGTGTGGCTCATACAGGGCGAGAAGGGCTGTCTATTGTCGAGCAGAAACAGATTGACTTAGTCATTTTAGATGTGATGATTCCTGAGTTAAATGGCATGGAAGTATTAAGACGAATTCGTCATATGAGCAATGAAATCGTTGTGATTATGTTGACGGCGCGCAGTTCTGTCTACGATAAGGTGAACGGACTTGACTTGGGCGCGAATGATTATATGACAAAACCATTTGAAATTGAAGAATTGCTTGCTAGAATTCGGGTTAATCTACGTTTTAAGCATAAAAGTGAACTTTCCCAATCAGAGTTGAATATCCTTCATTGTCATTCTATTACTATTCATACAAATACGAGAGAAGTATATAAAGGTGAAAGAAATATAGAATTAACGCCACGGGAATATGATCTTCTGCTTTATTTAGTGACAAACAAAAATAGAGCGCTTGAAAGAGAACAAATTTTAAATCAAGTATGGGGATTTGACTACTATGGAG
>NZ_JBALMU010000175.1:0-6921 GCF_036962285.1 Bacillus sp. JJ634 | reverse complement strand
AAGTAAAACTCTTTACTTTTAAATAAGAATACAATCAATCAGTCTAATGAGATGGCTTCTGTATGTGCGCTGGTAATGTTGTTTTATCGTTACTTTTAGCGGAATTAACTTGCATTTGAGTTAAAAACATACTTGTAGAAAGATTTGCTCCATTTAAATTCGTATCGCGCAAATCAGCTCCAATAAAATCATACAATCAGCTGTTAAACTTTCTCTAACTTTTTTGGCTGTTTCATTATCCATTTTTATACCCTCTTAAAGCTTCTTTAATTTGAGATTAGAAAAAACCAACATCATTAGTCGTTGGTTTTTTGCTATACATATTAGTATTAAAAGTTAAATCCTACCTTCGTTTCACTATCTGAATCCCAGGATAACTCTTTACTTTTTCGATTATCCGCTTTTAATTCGTTGCAAATATCTAATACGTCTACTTGCTGTTCATAATGCCATTGAAGCGCGACGGCATTATATACTTCATTTAGTTGCGCAAATGAAAAACCATCTGTTGAATTCGCAATCAATGTTAGATCTTCTTTAGAGATTAGATTGGTAATGTTTTTCTTCAGTAAATATTGATAACGCATCTCTTGGGTTGGTCCTTTGATTTCATAAGCGCGATCAAATCGTCCTGAACGGTTAATAAGCGCTGGATCGATTTTTTCTGGATAATTTGTTGTTCCAATTAAAAAGATACCTTCTTTAGACGTTGCCCCATCTAATGTATTGAGGAATACTGAACGTACTTCTTCTGGCATGGAGTCAATGTCTTCAATGACTAAGACCATTGGTGCCATTTTCGCAACAGATGAAAATACTTCTTTAATCGAATAACTTGTTGTATATTCTGTAATTTGCCAGTATGCTACAGGTGCTGAAATACTGTTTGCAATCGATTTAACAAGCGTTGTTTTTCCGTTTCCAGGTTTACCATACAGTAGAATTCCTCGTTTATAAGGGATTTGATACGTTTTGAAAAACTCTCCGCTGTTTGTAAAAAATTCATCAATCGAGCGGTAAATTTGCTTTTTCATAGACTCTTCTAAAAAAACATCCTCACGTGTAACGAGATTCGTAATCTTTTCTTTTTCATTTTCAACGCCGTCTTCCGTATCAATAAATACAGTTACATAATCTTTAATATATTCGCGTTTCCGCTTTAATACATACGTTAAAAAGTTCCCTAATACCTGTTCGTTTTCAGCAAATACATAATCATGTTCCATATTGTCATGCGCTTGATAAATTGGCATTCGTACGAGCGCAATCTGATAGTCTGGATAATAGTATAAATGATTATTAATACTTGCTTTAACAAGGAATTCCATTTGCTTATCATTATGATTAGATGAAATGACACCTGTTTCTACACAATCATACACAGTAGCAAGTGATTGAACACGATCAGGATGAATGATTAAATCTTCTTCGAGTACTTCCCAAATTTCATTAGAGGTTTCACCATCAGAAAATAGTTGAAATTCCTTTTCTGTTTCTTGTGTAAGCTTTTTTTGTATGTTATGAATGGCAAACGCATAATTATAATATTGTGGTGCCGATTCTATACTTGTTTTAGAAAATTGAATAATAGATTGATGGTTTACTTTACTCACTAAATTCCTTCCCCTCTATGTAAATTACCTACAATTTTACATGAAAGGAATAAAAAAGAACACTAAAACCCCTTTAAGGTTTAGTGTTCTTTTTCTTTACTCATACAAAGCGGACTTCGCTAACAGTGTAATCGTTGCATCGTCCATCGGTGGATTGTGCAGTCCTGCACGAACGTCACGATAATAACGCTGTAATGGGTTGTTTCGCTGTAAGCTCTTTGCACCAACGACACGCATCGCTTTATCCACAACTGAAATAGCATGATTTGTCACAGAATGCTTCACTGCTCCTAGTTCTTTCATTAAGAATGGACGCTGCTCTGGTTGTTGTTCCCACTTTTCAGCCACAGAATAAAGAAAATGGCGCGCCTCTGCTAGTTCTAATTCGATTTCACCAATTGTACGTTGCACATTGGGCAAATCACGAATTGGGCTTGGAAGACTATTCGGCTTATACGTTTTCGCAAACTCAACGGCATAGTTCCTCGCTGCCGTAGCAATGCCTAAATAACATGCTGGAATATGTAAGAGCCACCCTTCACCTTGTTTCTTTCCTGGCTGCTGCCGCACAACTAAATACTTTTCTGGTACTGTTACATCTTGTAACACTAAATCATGGCTGCCTGTTCCTTGCATAGATACCATATCCCATGTTTCTTCAATACTTACACCGTCTAGATTTCGATGAATTAAAAAAGTCCCCATGGTCTCTTCTTCTGGTATCCAAGCTGTAACAAGAATAATGTCTAAAATATATGAAAGTGTCGTGAATGTTTTTCGTCCAGTGATACTCCATTGATTACCTTGTTTAGTGGCTATTGTCTCAGGACGTGCACCACGTGTAGGACTTCCTGAATTCGGCTCTGTTGCCGCTGTATTCACAATCGCGCCCTTTGCTACTTCTTGAAAAAATTCATCTAGTACCTCAGGATTCCATGGCTTTTTTTCAGTTAACGAAAGGATGGTCCCAACATGCCAGCCAATAGCTAATGCTGTCGGTCCACACTGAGTAGCAATCGCTTCTTGTGCTAATAGGAAATCATATAACGAACCTCCGCTCCCGCCGTATTCCTTCGCTAATGTTAATGTAGGATAACCGAACTCCTTAAGCTCTTTCATATTTTCAAAAGGAAAACCTCTTGATTCATCAAGTGCTTCAGCACGTTCTGAAAACAATTGAATGGCTGCATTTAAGCTATTGATATAATCCTCTTGTTCCTTTGATTGAAAAAATGGCACGTAACATCATCCTTCCTCATAAAACACAATATCTACTTTAATTCTATCACTTTAGTCAACTTAGCTCAAAAGCGATGAACACCACAATGTTTCTCCGATTCTGAGTATTTTTAGTTGTTCATCAGGAAGTTGTTGCCGCTCCCATTCTTGATTAAGTCGTTCCAATGCTTCAGGCCCTGTATCATCAGCTAAACGATAGGCTCCGTAATGCATAGGGATAAAAAAGTCTCCTGACAATTCAAGAAACGCTCGTACCGCATCTTCTGGATTAATATGAGAATCACTCATAAACCATTCTGGTTCATAGGCCCCAATTGGCATGAGGACATATTGAGGCTTAAATTTCTCAGCAATTTCTTGAAAACCACGAAAATAACCAGTATCTCCTACGAAATAAAAAGAAGTTTTCTCATTCTGTAGCACCCATCCACCCCAATATGAAGTATTTGTATCGAATAACGTACGTCTTGTCCAATGTTGTGCTGGAACAAAGGAAAGTGTCACTTCTCCTGCTTGAAAAGAATCCCACCAATTTGCTTCATATGTATGTTGATAGCCTCTTCTGACAAATGCTTTTTTTAGCCCATGTGGTACATAAAAAGCCGGATTCCCTTTCAAACGCCGAATGGTACCAAAATCGAGATGATCATAATGACCATGTGAAATCACAACAACATCAATTTCAGGTAGATCCTCAAGCGATATACCAGGCTTTGTTTGTCTCTTTTGTACACCTTGTCTTTTTGCCCAAACGGGATCAGTTAAAATATTCAGGCCATTCAATTGCAGCAAAAACGTTGAATGACCAATCCATGTAATTGAAGGATGAGAACCATTTGCTTGTAGTTGCTTAATCTGTTTCTGCTCTGCATGTGGAATTTTCTGTAATAAGTCTTTCTTTTTCTGCCGTCTTTCCTTCTGCCATTTCCAAAGATCCTTCATTGATTTCATGTTTGAAACGTTATCTAGATTCTCATAACGTTTTTTCATACCTTCATTCCTTTTCTAAAAACGAGAGAACACTCGCTAAATATTTTTGTACTTCTTGAACATGATGAGCGGCAGAATCTGCAATCTGTTTATAATGGTATTGCCCTTCATCTGTAATACGTAAATAACGCTTCGTTCGCTTCTCACTTTCCCAGCGTCCAACAAGTAGCCCCATTTCCTCCATTTCATGAGACAAATCATACAGATATCCATTGCTCGCAATCCAACCAAATTTATGTTTGAGCAAATCCGCAATCTCTCCCATATAAATCGGTTTCTTTGAAAATAAAGTTTTCAGCGTAACATAACGAACTAAGTCTTTTACGGAAACAATTTTCGAAATATACGACCTATATTCTTCTGGAAGGTCATGTGTAACTGCCGGATTAGGCCCTGATCCCGTTAAATCATACACAAATCGATCAATCACCAATTTGACTTCTGTAAAACGAGCAGAGAAATTATTTTGATACCATGCGAATAATTCTTTCCCTTTATCCGTAATTTGATAATAATTCCTTCTTTTTTCCGTGTATAATGAAAGATGACCAGATCCGACAAGTTGTTTGGCGATTTTACACAAATAGTCATAACTATGTACTTTTCCTGTAAAAGAGCTCTTTAATTCACCATGAATCGCCCGCGGATAATTTCTTTTTTTCGATAAAGAATGAAGTAAAAATAACGTTAAAAATTCTCTTTGACTCAATCCAATCGACTCAACAGAAGCAGTTAGCTTTTCTCCCTTCTCCATCCATACCCCTCCATAACATTTCTATCAGAAAACTCGCTAGAATATTTTTTTCTTAATCTTAATTCCATTATCCTGTGTTGGAACAAAATAGTAAAGTATTTAGGTTAGTTCAAAACACAAACGTTAGTTCTTGTTTTTATGGACAAAGCCTCACTAATTTTTATATAATAGACTGGAAATAAACGTTATGGTTGGATGACCTTAGGTAACGTTGTGTTTTAATAAAGGAGTGATTAGATTACATGAAACAACAAGCAACCCCCTATTTAATATTTAACGGAAATGCTAGACAAGCGTTAGAATTGTACAAAGAATTATTTCAAGGTGAAGTTGTTGAATTACAAACTTACGGTGAAGCGGATTTCCCAACTCCTCCAGAAGCTGATGATCTCATCATTCATGCAAAATTTAGAAAAGATTCTTTATTTCTTATGATTTCTGATGTGTTCCCTAATCAACCTTATGAAGCTGGCAATAACATTTCACTTGTTCTTGAATTAGAAAGCGAAGAAGAAATTCAATACATCTATGCTCAATTAAGTCAAAAAGGTTCTATTCTAATGGAATTACAAGATACCTTCTGGGGTGCTAAATATGCAAAAGTTCAAGATTCATTCGGTGTAATGTGGGATTTGAATTATACAAAAGCTTAACTGACAGACTCCCGCTCTTTCACAATTTGTGAGGGAGTTTTTTGTTGTAGTCTTGAAGTAAATTTACACTATACACCTTGATAAAGAGCAAACAAAAAAGCGTGTTTTGAAATAAATTTTAGTTAAAACGCGCTTTAAATATATTCAATTCAATTAAATCCTTCTTTTATACAATTATTTTGTGTTCCTTCTTCTACGAACGGGATAGTTGAACAAAGAATAGTAATGACATTCTAATTTTGTGACTAGAGTTTAATAATTGTGTTCAGAAAACATAAAAAGCAAGATTAAGCCTACTCTCTAAAAGTTTAAGATGCAACATTATTTGTATTTTAAAAATGGTCCCTCAAATGGCCACTTTCTTGAGTATTTTTTCTTATTCTTGGGTTGTACAATATCCTCTGGCACTTCTGCGATAATTGAATGAAGATCCTGATAGTCCTCGTTTATATTTTCAATATAAAACAAACCGCCTTTGGTCTGTTTGGCTTCTTTGATAAAATCTGGCCATAGATCAATATAAGGCTTTCCTAAAATCGCAGCATTTCCTAACCTTTTAGGTAGTCCCCTCCACCACCAACCAGATACGGGACTCCATCCCCTTCTAATCTCACTGTAAAAGGGATTTAACAGTTCGGAGGTTTTCAACCAAAATCGTTTTATTTCTAACGGCCATCCAGGTTGATCCATGACCTCTTCCAAAAAGTCAATCGAGATGTAACATGATCTAAATCCTTCACGTGTGGGGCCTATCTTATCTGGAATACCAATATGTACATCTGTAAAAGGCTTACTTGGATACCAAACGATTCCTTCATACAAATTCTCAGACACAAACTGGATAAAGTGTTCTTTTCCTTTGTCGGCCCATTTAAATTGAGGAGGCTCATAAACTCCGTATCTTCTAGGTAAAGCTTCCGGCATCGTGGATTCCATTAAATCTAAAAATGTATCCAAACCGTCTTTTATAAACGTATAATCATTCATAAACCACCATGTCATTTGAAGAAAACTTGAATCATCCTTCGGAGACATGGTTTTCAGCCTTTTCACACCCGATAGGGACAAGATAGTCCCTTCCTGTTCATCAACTACTACTCCATGAGAAGATTGAGCTAAAATTTTGGTCATTTTCTTGACTAGTTGTAAAGCTCTTTTAGGTGCATCGAAAGGTTCTAAGATAATCTCTGTAAAATACTTGATTCCCGGTAATTGACCAACCACTTCTTTTAGAATATCTTCTTCCATTACTTCAAAAGGACCACTTATTGTGATTTGCCAATTTTTATCTTCGTAGATGATTCCGTTATTTTGCCTCTTAATCTTCTCCTGATTAAAAACTTCATTCTCAAATAAGGTTTTATGTACAGACCATATACTAATATTGTAACTCATTTTTTCATTCCTTTAATTTAAAGTAGAGATTAGATTTATTCTATTGAGCTAACTAGATAGTCATAAGAGTTACTAAAGCCAGAAACTTTTTCATTCTATTATCTCCATTTCGTTATTATTTTGAAACAGAATAACCTCTATTCATTAGGTTTCAGTACACTAGCTTCTGTATTCCTTTATGTATAGGTTTTTAAGAACTAAGCGCTAATTGATATCTTAATCCTTTTTGACCAAATTTTAGACTATAAATCTTATTCCCGGATTTTTTAATAAATGG
>NZ_JBALMU010000174.1:0-14108 GCF_036962285.1 Bacillus sp. JJ634 | reverse complement strand
GTTACCCACTAATTACCAAATCCTCATTAAGGCACAACGATTTCTCCTTCATTAATAAATGCTCATCATTCTTAAACTAATATCAGTATGACGCACTTCACACGTGTCATGTATACAGCGTGAACAGATTTATAATATGCCCCAGTATATTCAATGACCGCTACCCTTTCTAAAAAACTGACTTAAAGAAAAAATAGAAGATAGTAATCTATCACTATTGCCTAAAATTCAAAATTAAGAAGACAACTGCCTGTTAAAAAAGAAGAGAGCTTGGATCCGCCTCCAAGCCCTCTCAAACCGAAATAATGAACTCTACTAGTAGGTGCCAACCGCGATTGAATTTTTATGACTATTGAAAATACAAAAGGATTATCAAGTATGTTAGTACAGAGTTTTTGCTATTGCACATAAATTCTATTCTACCATTTGGCGATTATTTCTTCCCATTGAACTAAACGTTTGGGTTATTCCAATCGGCTTTTAACTATATTATTTTTTCGTTGAGTCTTTTTCACACTCATATTGTGATTAGTTCCGATAATGGTACATTCTTCAGGAACTCTTTTAAATTATTCGCTTCATTGATATTTTGTTGTATTTCTTCATCACTAAAGGAAGAGATCATATTGTCTAATTCAGCTAAGTTCTTTTTCCATTCTTCATCTAAGTAATCTGCTGCTACGTTGAACCCTACTTCTGTATCATTCCAAAATTTATTTATTTCACCGACAAACTGTTCAAATGCCCCTTGTTTTGAGTATTGAGCAACAATTTTCTTAGCAACACTTTTCTGCCACCCGCCTGACATAAATGTAAATACAGAAAGGCCAACAATGACAGCAAGTGCAATGCCTAATGTTACCGGTCCACCTAGAGCGGCTACAGCAGATGCAGCTCCCGCCGTTCCTCCTGCGATGGAAATACCAAGAGCAGATAGTACACTCACTCCTTTAGCCACTAAAATATAAGCACCCAAATTTCCGAGAGTGGATGCCCAAATTGCTAGACCGCCGAACGTGGCTAAACCAGCTAATCCGCTCGCAAATACTTTTGCAGAGTCAAAAGGAATCTCAAATGTTTTTAACTGAAGATTATCAAATCTATTAATCTGAATGTTAAAGTTCTCCAAATATTCATCAATAATTTTATTGAGTTCTTTTGATTTGTCTTTTAGTATATTCTGGAGTTTCCCTTGTAGTTTACTGCTTAAAAACCCAGCTAAAAGTTCCATATCTTCTTTTTTCTTCTTATATTTCTTTAATCTAATCGTTTCAACGATATTATCAACTGAAATAATTGAATTAAATTCACTTTCAAACTCTCTTACTGTTTCTAGATGAAGCCTCTTTACTTTTTCGCCCACTTCTTTTCTTGCCTTTTGGTTTTCCTTTTCTCTTATAGGTTCGTTTTTTTTTCTTTGCTCAAATATTTTTTTATACTCTTCCCGCTCTTTAATTATCTCCATATATTGTTCAACTTCTTTTCGAAGAAATTGTTCTTGAGCTTGAATGTATTGTTCAACAGAATTTTTTGCATTCTTGTTAATAATAGCAGGAAGAGTTTCTAACAATTGTTTCAACTCTTCTTCAAAAGATTCTCTTAAGTAAGGTTTATCCGTGGTATATGTGAAGAATCGTTTCTTTAAATCATCAATTGTGTGTACGCTTCCTGATTGCTCCTCACGATTTCCCCAAATTTCTTCTGGAACTTCATTAAACAACCTTTCAGCCCCTGCTTTTAAAATATTATCTAAGTCTTCCTTACTTCCCTTATTTACAGTGTGTGCCTGAGAAGCAACGATAAACAAATTATTAAGTGAATCTAGTTTATTTTGCTTGTTTTCAATAACTGGTAATGAATTAAGGGTAGATTTTAAAAACTCAATATCCGTTCCTCTTAAGAAACCATTTGCTATAGATAAGTAAATAACAATGTCAGCAAATTCTCTGGACTTTTGTGCCAAAATATCGTCATTTTTCCTATCGCCTGTACCAAATCCAGGTAAATCGACAATATCACATACTTGTAAGATTGAACTATCTAAATAAACAACAGCTGCTGATACATCTTCAATATTATATTTATCCCCTTGACGAGTTCCATACTTTGCTAGAATACTTGCATCTCCACCCGCTATTTTGCGTTGTTTACAATATTCATTGTCATTAAATTTTTTCGTATCAAACCCAGCCTTTTCTGCTTTAAAAATCCAAGCCTCATCTTCTTTCATAAAATCAGGCCGATCGTTAATGTGTTTAATATGTACACTAATGGACGTCGTTGGCGTCCATGAAGTAGGCATTTTTTCTTTCCCAAGCAAGGAGTTTATCAACTTACTTTTTCCTGCATCTGACATACCTACTATAGCTACTTTGGGTTTTACTATTGTTGAATAAATAAGAGATTCAAGTTCCTTAATCATTTTCTGATACTTAGTATTGTTATCAAGTTGTAAATCACTTTTTCTATTTTTTATATATTCCAACATTACCTCTTTAAAAAGTGATGGTGTTTTCCAAGTATTGTTTACTTGCAGAGCTTCAGGTGCTTGATTTTTATATCCAACTAAATCTTCTAAAGAATCTCCTGTAGCTCTAGCTAGTTTTATTAAAAAACTTACGTCATTTATTTCTTTACTTTCTTCTAATTTAATTATATCTTCTATGACCATGTTAAGCATTCTTGCCAGGTCCTCTTGCGAAACCTTTAAAACATCTTGTCGATACTCCTTTAGGTTAAACATATTTATCTCCTTTGTTAATAAGTGGTATTATTCCATTTAATAAAAGTTTATGCTATCAGCTTTAACGAGTCAATAGTACTAGTATTTTTTTACTACTATTTATTTTTTAAAGAACTCTACATATTTCGTTTCATTAAAATAAAATAAAACGCCACCATTAGGTGAACGTTTATAAGAGTCATTTAGTCTTTTCAAAAATATCCAAAAATCACCTATGGGCAAGGAGTGTGTATTAACGGCGTATATCCACAAACTTACATACTATTTAAGCTTGAGAAGCTATGTTATTTTCAAAACAGCAAAAAATGACACATTCAAATAGAATGTGCCTTTTTATTTCATAATTTTCACTCTGATACAGTTAGGCCTGAGTAGGGAACTACAGGTATAGGTTTAAGCAGCCTTAATTAAGTGGTAAACACGGACCTCCTAATACTAGGAGACAACATAAACAAGCTAACTAAACAAAAAGATGACTTGGTTTACATAGTTAATTTTCGGATTAACACTTTAAGAATTAAGCAGAAATATATGGTGATTCAGAAGATGAGTAAAGATGTAAAATACCGCTCATAATTGCTGTTATGAGCGGTAATTTCGTTAATAGTAAATAGAAAAGTATACCTACTTCAGTTCTTGTTAAACTAATGCCCACTTTAGTCGATTTTCATGGTAGTAAAAGAGAGCTGCCGCAATGACAACTCCTTATTTCAAGTCATATAAAAAGGATAGAGTAACTATCAACTATGAAGTTCAAGCAAGTACTTCTAATCCTACTGACATTGCCGTTGTTCTCGGCCCCACGGTCTTCAGATATAAATAGTATCTTTTTATTTGCTCACTCTTGTTCTTTTATATAACTAGCTATAATTCTTTAATCAGGAACCTTAGGGTTTAGTTCTATTGACTCGATCTAATCATTCTTAGCAGAAGTGAACTTAACAGCTCCATCTCGCAATACTTCCTCTATCATTCTGCTTGCCCTTCTAGCCAAATGCCCAAAATCTCCATTAGTTTTATGCTTATCAAGTCCTGTCATAACTGTTCTTGATAGTAATATCCCATTTGAAAAGCACTGATGTCTCATATTTCACTAAACTATTTAAGCAATTGATTTATTTAAGCTTGATGAAAGCTGCTTTGAACTACTATATGCCTTATAAGCAAATTGGTTATAAATTTAATATAATCTTGACACTCATCAATAGTATCTACCTAATTTCCCATCAAGGATTATACTATATTTGAGCCAATTGATTGACTTCCATTTGTGCTTTAAATCGAAACTGGGTATATTATTTTGGGTAATTAAGGTATTATGAGAATATATAGTAATATAGGGGTGATTTTTAAGTGAATATAGCACCACGCGGTATGAGTGTAATGAACTTATATCAACTTTACCGAGAAAATAGATTATTAGTAAATAGAAAATATCAAAGAAAACTAGTTTGGACTCGTGCTGAAAAAGAAGCCTTAATTGATAGTGTTTTGTCCCAATACCCTATCCCCTTAATCCTCCTTGCCGAAAAAGGAACTGACGAAAAGAAAGAAACTATATTTGAAATAATTGATGGTATGCAAAGGCTAAATTCACTATTTAGTTTTATTGAAAACCAATTTTCGATTAACAACATGTATTTTGACATTACTCAGCATCCAACAGCAAATACACTTGCAAAAGAAGGTGTATTCGTTGCTGTCAATACTGATGATGTAAAGTTGCTTGAAGCTAAAAAGTGTGCTGCATTTTTAGAATATCAATTACCTATTTCTACTTTTCAAGGTACTGAAGAAGAAATTATCGAGGTTTTTGGAAGAATAAATTCCAATGGAAAACATTTATCTCCACAAGAAGTTAGGCAAGCTGGTAATACAACTGTTTTCTCTAATTTAGTCAGAGATTTAAGTTCTGAAATTAGAGGTGATGTTTCAAGAGAGATTCTTCCTTTAACAGATATGCCAGAAATTAGTATAGATTCGAAAAAAATATCACTTGGGTATGGTATTTCTGCTGATGAAACGTTTTGGTGCAATCAAGGGATTTTAAGAGTATCCCATGTAAGAGATAGTGAAGATGAGCAGTTAATAGCAGATATCATATTATCAATCACTTTAAATGAACCTTTTTCTGCAACAAAAGATAATTTTGATGATTACTATCAAAACGATAAGAAAAAACTACAAATAGAGTCTGCAATAGCAACTTATGGTAGAGATAATCTTAAAAATGATATTAAATTAGTATTCGATAAAATAAAATCATTAACAATATTGGGAGGTTCAGAAAAGAATTTCTTAAGAAATACTTTGAATCCTAATGCATCTGGTAATGCAGCAAAAGAACCTTATTACACACTTTTTATGGCAATGTATAAATTATTAATTTTAGAGGGTATGGAACCATTTAATTACAATGGAATCTTGGAAAGTTTACATAATTTGTCTTCTCGAATAAAATCAGGTAAGAGCATTAGTACTAGCAATAGAATTGCTAATATAAGTTTAACAGTAGGTTTATTACAAGATAACTTTAGAAAAGCAAAACATTCACTCAGAAGTATTGGTACCTTATTAATTGATTTTGAAAACTATCTACGATTCTCAAAAGTAGAACCAGCTTTCTATGATTTTAAGCAGGGATTTTATACATTAGGAAATGAAAGGAAATTTGATGAAGAGAGTTTTGAAAAAATTACTCATAACATCGCAGCCATGGCTAACCTTGGTAAGAATAGAGTAGGATGGTTATTTATAGGTGTAACGGATCGTGAACAACATACAGAAAGAATTGAATTATTAGATGGAATTACTGCTCCAAGGATTAGTGATTTTGGAATAGTTGGCTTAGAAAGAGAAGCCGGTTTAAAAAAGGTTAGTTTGGATCAATATATTTCTTTCATTACAGATAAAATACTCAGTTCACCTCTCCCAGAAAAACTAACATCGAATATTGTTTCAAAAATGCATGTATTAAATTACAAAGGTAATTCAGTATTAGTGTTAGAAATCGAATGTGGAGATGATCCATGCTGGCTTGGGTCAGACTTGTATGTTCGTGATGGAGGTAAATGCATAAAAATAGCTGGACCAGAAGTAGGAACCGTTTTTGCGAGATTTAAATAGCAACCCAAATTTGACAAGAGCAAATTGTCAATAAATCAATCAAAAATTTGTTGCTGTAATAACCTTTTTAATACTTATATTGTAAATCCTGTACTTAAACAAACGGGGCAGTTTAGTGAAATAAGAAATTGTCCCGTTTTAGTAGAAGGGTCTAAATACCTATTTAAATTGGATTTATTCATCCTCTTTTAAACACTCATAATAGATATTATGGGCCATTAGACAGAGATATAATTAACGTGTCAGAAATTTTGTACTAAGCCTCTAAAGAGCCAATTTACTGTATGTTAAGAAATCAATATTTCGTAATTTATTCTCATATTAAACCCGCAAACAATATAAATTCAAATATAAACGCCTCAGTGAAAGGGCTAAATATGACTTCTCCCCTATTGTTCAGCCAATACTAGTAAACACCTTCTAAAGTGGTTACTTGATCTGTTACCGGCACCCACAGGTTCAAAATCTAATCAGTAAGGAATAAACCTATAAATATTTATTAAAAAGTAATAACGATTGATACTTTTTCTTTAGTTATAGACTCTGTTGAAAGATAATATTGATAATTAGTAAAAAATAAAGGACCCGTCGAAGGTCCTTTATACGTTTTTTCTGTTCAACTAAACGTACCCGTTAATGAAAAAACTCCCCCTTATTACTGACAGTATTCCCCTGTATACTTGAATATAATTAATGTAAAATTTATCAAGAATTATGATTTAATCTAACTCTTGATTTCCATTACTCTCCTGCAATTATTTGATTAAACTCTTAAGATCATAGTCCACTACACTAGGAATGTTTGAACTTATGGCTACTAGCGTTTGATAAAACTCCTTTGCTTTTTCATTTTTCTTTACACAATCTAACTCTATATTAAAGACTAAAAAATAGTCAGAATCCTTTAGTGAACAATACGGCATTAGCTCGAAAAGAACAAACGGATCGTAATGATAGGGAACAAAAACTTCAAATGAGGCTGATACTAAAATCGTTTCTCCGGTCCATAACGGATGAAATTCCTTTTTGGTAAGAAACCAGCTTTCAGGGGTCAACTGTACATATGTTTTCTCTTGATCTTTATGAACCCAGATAAGCCCTAATTGTTTTACTTGATTATATTCGATTGATGTATTCGAAATAACAGTCATATCCACCCACTCATTAGGTTGATTTTGATAGTCGGAAACCTTTTGTAAGAATAACCACTCACGTTCTCCAAGCTTCGTTTTATAAATGGTCATTAATTGTCTACTAATTTGATCATTCTTCCATTTCGTAAAGGCTGTAGAGTTTAGTTCGTACAAATCTTTTGTTTTGGAGATTAGACCTGTTTTAACTAGGATGTTTATTTGTTCCCAGGCTATTTCATTATCCATACATAATTCTTTTAATAGCTTACTAAAGTTACTATTATTCTTTTTCCTTGTTAACTTAATCGATTTCATACGATCAAAATACAATAGTACCAACAAAACATTTAACAAGAAGCCATGAACAACTTCCTCACTTTTTGAAGGAAATGTAGTTACATAATTTAACCTTGACCATTGGCAAATTCTCCTTTTAAAATCTTCAGGAAGTTCCCCTTCAACAAGGATACCATAATCACTTAATTCTTTTTTTTGATGGACATCCAATGGCTTTTGTACATGAGCATGTAGCTCTAAATCTTTCATTGTTATACTACTAAACTGTGTAATTACTCGTCGGAAATTTTTCACATCCTCATAACATTTAGCAATAGAATTTGAAAGCCAAGGTTTCTTTATATTGTTAAAGGGAGGCAATCCAAGTCTTTGGTATATGACATTTAATTCCTCTTCGCTTAATTTCATAAGTGCTTCTTTATGACTCAAAAAACTCCCCCCTTTCCATTAATTCATCAAATGTAAGAATCCTATACCGGAATCCTAAATTAATGAGACTTTTTCTTCTTTTTGCATAATACTTTTCTTCGTCCGTATCTTGTGAAACAAGCGCATATAAAGTAGCTATTTTTCTCCCTTCTTCTGCTTTTATTAATTTTCCTAATCTAAGGTATTCTTCCCGTTCCGATCCTTGTTGGTAGGATAATGCAATCATCACATCGATTGACTGTAAATTCATATTTTCTATTAAGCTCCACGAAGCAAGTAACTTATCGACTTCTTTATTATTAAATTTGCGAATAAGCAATTGTCGTTGATCTTCAGTTAAATAACTTGATAAATTAGCTATTTGGAAATGTTCGCTACAAGTTTGAGTCACTTCGTTAAAATAAGAAACTAGTAACACACGCCTTGTGACTTCCTTTTTTAATATTGTGGAAACAACTTTATATTTATAGCTATTAGTTGAATCAGCATTTATCTTGTCTTTAGGATTTCTCGCTAAGTAGTCACACCGTTCGGCCTCAGGTAACGGAACTTTTACCTCTATACAATTAACCGGTACCTGATAGTTCTTATTTACCAGTGCAGAATAAGATATTTCGTACCATCTAGGTCCAACCAGGGCATACACAAGATTACCATTCTCCTCAGATCTTGCGAGGGTTGCAGCTAAAGCCAATTTATTCGTAGCTCGAATATCAGCAGTTAATTGATGAGTTGGAGTGGGAAGGTTATGTGCCTCATCATAAATAATAAAACCAAAACCTTCCAACTCATCAATATGCCTTGCTAATGTTTCATAAGTCCCAATTGTTATTGGCTTTAAATCGGTTCCCGATTTTTCAAATATTGTTATGTTTTGTTCCGATAAATCTGTTGATTCAATGATTTGCTTGTACCATTTTTCTACTTTGTATTTATCTTTCGTAATAATTAGCGTCGTTGTTTTCAGCGCTTCAATTAATTTCAAACCAACTAAAATCTTCCCTGAATTTGGTGGCATAATGATTGTCCCGCCACCCCCAGCTTGATGATTAAAAGTCAGATATTCATTCACAGCTTGAAGCTGATAATCATAAAACGGTTCAAATGTGCATTTTAAATCTAAAGGCTCGCCGAATTTATAAATAATATCTTTCACAAACAAATTGTTTTTAAATAAGATTTTTTTGATCTCGGTCCGATATCTGGCTTTAAAAACAAGGGTTGTATGGTCCGGATTGTCGATAATTTTCGTCTTTATTAATTGGATTTCTTTAATAGTCTCGATTAATTCCTTCGTTCTTGCTGTCAACAATAACTGATCTTCTTTTATTGAAAACTCTAAAGCACCAAAATGATTCATATTTTTTTTAATATCCATTTTAAGTGATTCTGGTATTGCGTTCTGCGAATGTTTTTCCAGAAAATCAATGATATAATCGGCTTGAATGTGTTTAGCTTTTGCTGTCCATAATGCATATGGAGATAAATTGAAGGTATGGACTTGTTCAGGTGCTTGAATAAAATCTGCAAATTCATTTAATTGTTGACTTACCTCCCCTTTCTCATCTAAAGCTTCCATTACATACACATTTCTAGTTGACGAATGGACAACTAAAGGCTTTGAATACATTCCATCACTTCCTTAAAACGATGTAAGTAATTTTAACAGCTCTATTAGTGCACGAATGCTTGATACAATAAGATCTGCGGTAGACTGAATCAATGAAATATGTAAATTGCCAATAATAAATACTAGATAAAGTAAAAGAAAAGTAAAAATGAAAAATAAGATGTCTTCAGTCCAACTTCCTGTTTTATAGGAAATTGGAAGTTTAGGACGATAATTGTTAATTGGAGTAAGAATAGGAATGCTACGGACAGAAAAAAAATCACCAATTAGATGAAAGAGGTATCCCATTGAGATTCCTATGGTTAAAGGAGAGGGAAAAATAAGACAAACCATCGAAACGACAAGCCACGCGAATATACCATGAGTAATTCCGCGGTGACCGCACTTTTGTTTTACAAACGCAGCAATACCAAATGACCTACGACCGATAAACGAATTTGGCTCATCGATATCAGGTAATAGGCTCCCAAGACTAATACCAGCTACATACCCAATATGAAATGGATAGTTAAAAAAAATAGATAAACCAGCACCAAGTGTTAACGAGCTTACGATGTGTGTTTTATAACGCAAGAAAACCAAGCCCCATTTATTTTTTTATTGAATGGATATGCTTGTATATCTATGGATATTACTGTTTTCTATGCATGACTTAATATTACAAACATCAATTAAAATATTTATATCTTATATAAAATATGAACTTAACGTACAAAGTTCCCAATAATCAACAATCTCCTACACCTCTAAACTCAGACGCACCAGGGGGGAGTATATTGCGTTTTGTTGCATTCCTAAGATAAATCTGCACTGCACACCACTCTAAAAACAAAAGAAAGAAAGGCAATCTAAGTATTTTTTATAAAAGACAGCAAGTACAACTTATTTGCAGGAGTATAACATTGCTGTAATAACATCCTTAGTAAATATCGTTAATTACATTATATATATTAAATTATTGTACTTATTGTCCTTTACTATTAATTATGTAGGTATCTCCTATTCCTTTTCATATTAAACATTGTCCTTTCATTGTCACTCTAATGGAATAGCTGTACTAAAAAGGCTGCGACATAGTAGTCGCAACCCATTTTTTATTTAATCCAAGTCTCCACAGGGATACCTAAATCGTTTTCTAGTTGATAAGCATCAATGATTGTACATCGTTTTTGAATAATTAACGTTCTTTTGGCACTATTACTAACTTTGACATACCCCTTTGCATCACTGTTTTCAACTAAAAAATTTCTAAATTGACTATCTGATATCACATCACCAAAGTAGTTATATTCGCGACAGAATTTTCGAAGCTCTGCGAACCATCTCTTTGTAGCTAATATTAGCTCGCCTTTACTATCATCGAATAAATAATCTACACCAGACTGGAAATCTCTAGAACTATCAACCATTGTTGCTGTATGCTCCATTAAACGATCAAGGGAACTTTTAGCTTCCTCTCCTACTAACTGCCTTACTTGAGAGTTTATTATTGTATCAAAAGGGATTGAAATCTCTAATCCCACCTCCCCCGCCAAAGAGCTAAAAATGCTTAAACCTACTAGGACGATGGCGATATTAATAGACACCCGCTCTGGTAAGTCATAGTCATCATCTATTGAATCCCTATACTTACTATAGAGTTCAGCTAGATTAAACTTGTTACTTTCTAATTTGGCAAGTAACCATTGAACATAGCCTCCAAAGAAGTTGGACAACTTCAATTTATTGAGTTCACGATACATCTTCTTGTATTCTTGGTTTTGCTGAAAGACATTCGGACTTAACTTAGCCATTACAATTCTCTCCATTAGATTTGGATCTTCAAATGATGTCTCCCCCATCCAAACTATTGGAGCGGTAAATTGATAATCCACTGTGCTTTGGTTTTGTAATCCTCTTGAATCATGTGCAGCCTTGTAAGCATTTAATGCAAAGCCTTTAATTTGATTTAAATACTCTCTCGGCATATTCATAGGACGATACTCATCAAGGTATAGAGGAATAGCATTTAATAAATCCATCTCTCTCATAACAGAAAATGGAGGGCGGGAACAAGATCTGATTTCTTTATTTCCAAATAACTTACCAAATACTTGAGCAGTACTTGTTTTCCCTGATCCCTTTGTCCCCCACATCATTAATTGAGGGAAACCTCCATCAGCTATTTTACGTACTAATGGGGCGAGAGGAGAAACAAAATGCCATCCAATCAAAGAGTAAATTACTTCTTCTTGATTAATCTTAGGAAGAAGAGTTAACACTTCCTTCGCTAATTGTTCCCAGTTATCAATCATGTTAATTGTAATGGAACGTTCCAAATCCATAGAAGCACTAGTGAATTTTGGAACATACACAAGCTTCGAATCGTTCACTACACCTTGATAATTAACGACTCTTTCTTGTGTAATAAAAAAATCATCATGTAGTCCAATTTTATTGACCCCAATTTTCTCAATGACTTTCTTTGTTAAAAGAAATTCACGTAAATATTGAATTTCTTTATCCCCTCCTAACCAACTAACTTTACTACTATTAATAGCAGTTAGAAGTTCTTTTTTAGTAATCAGAGATTTGTAGTCAAGAAGAATGGTAAGCTTTGTACCATCATTAACTACGACCTCTCCCTTCAATATTTCGTTATTATCTAACAAAATACGTTCCGATGGTTGAAAAACGAAATTGGAAAGACGTTGTTCCCCGCGATAATAACAACCATCCTTTTCTTGAATCTCTGTTGTTTCAGTACCTACAACATCATTGTTATTTTCACCTTTACTAATGCGTTGCAGAACACTATTAATAGCATTTTCAATGTAAGGTAATTGATGTTGGTGGGGGCGCTCAAGAATCTTTTCGCTAATACCCCAGTCAGGGTTAGTTAACACAAATGCAACCTCACTAGGAGAATGGCCATTTTCTAACATTGACCATGTAACTCCAAATACCTTTTCAGAACGATGATGTTTTTCTCCCCCTTCCATAATAAGCCGTTTGATATGAATAGGTACCTTCAAATCATCCAAACCTATAGCTTTGAAGCTATCAATTACAACCTTTTCAACTTTTGCCATAGATGTACTGATTTCAACATCGGTTAGATAAGCAAAGTCGTCTATACTATAGACAACACCAGTAAGCTCTATAAGTTCACAAAACTTTGGTTGTGACTCCTCTTTAACATTCCAACTGCTAGGGAGTCGCAACACTCTTACAAGGTCACTAGTGTTATCTGCTTTAGCTAGTTTGTGCAAACGAGCACTTAGGGACTTTATTTTCTCCCTTGATTTTTCATCAACCACCTTATACGGCTTATCGAACTTAAAATAAGCATGAATACCATTACCACTTGATACAATTGCAGATGGTGGTGTGGGTAAACTAGCAACAATTTGAATAGCATCCTCCATTGTTGCATGTTTAGGATCAATGTCCAGCCACACTCCTGGAACATCTTTTACAAATTCCTCAGTCCCTCCTCCACGTTGACTTCTTGTAGCTACACTAAAATAAACATTGAACTTTTCCTCAAACCCAGTATTTACAAAACGTTTCAACAGTTCTTCATTAATGTCATTAACATCAACAAATCTTCTATCACGTACACCTTCCTTTCCGATAAATTTAAATTCAACATACCCTTCTGATCCTTCAAACCAGAATGGTAATAACAAGAAATCATTCATAGATAAATCTCTCCTTTTAATTGTTTACACAGTTTCCTGCCTATAATTTCTATACGAATTGAATCTGGGGATAGTTAAATCCTTCATATAATAATTTTGATATGATCATTAACAGCCTCTCACACTTCATATATGTATCTAGATTTAAGAATCCACAATACCTTATGTCTCTACCTTCAATATTTCGTTACCATCTAACAAAATACGTTCTGACGGTTCAAAAATGAAATTGAAAAGACACTGCTTTTTTCGATTAACACTCCTCTTCTTCTTAAATCTCTATTATATTTTCTTCATTACCTTCATCATCAATATCATCCGCTCCTATTGCAAAACATTGCAGGACTCTATTAACTGCAAGTTCAATGTAAGGTAATTGACGGTGATAAGGGAGTTCAAGAATCTTTTCGCTAATATCCCACTCCGGATTAGTTAACACAAAAGCAACTTCGTTTGGAGAATGGCCATTTTCTAGCATTAACCATGTAACTTGAAATACTCTTTGAGAACGATAGCCTTTTTTAGTCCCCTCCACAATAAGCTGTTTAATATGAGTAGGTAGCTTCAAATCATCCAGACTTATAGTTTCCAAGTAATCAATCGTCACTTTTTCAAATTTTGTGATAAGGTTACTAAGTCCAACGTCTGATAAATAGGCAAAATCATTTATACTATATCTAGCATCAGTACACTCTATAACTTCACAAAACTTTAGTTGTGATATCTGTTCTACATTCCAGCTTGCTGATAGTCGCAACATCCTTACTAAATCCGCTGTATGACCTACATTCAAAAATTTGTGTAAACGAACACTTAATGCTTTTATTCTCTCTAAAGAATCCTCGTTAGTTATTCTAAAGACTTCATCGAATTTAAAATAGGCATGAATACCATTACTACTCGATACAATTGCGGATGGTGGCGTAGGCAACTTAGTCAGCATTTGAATAACCTTTTCCATGGTCTTATGTTTTGGATCAATATCAACCCATAAACCGGGAACCTCTTTTACAAACTTTTCCGTATCCTCATATCGACTTCTTTTCGCCACACTAAAATAAACATTG
>NZ_JBALMU010000173.1:7759-23600 GCF_036962285.1 Bacillus sp. JJ634 | reverse complement strand
GCCAAGCCCCATCCCCCCTGCTCTAATTCGTTCAACAAGCGTGCCCTGTGGCGAAAACTCAATCTCTAGTTCACCATTCTGCATAAATGCACCGGCGTTTGGATTCGAGCCAATATGAGATACTATTATTTTGCGTGCCCTTTTTGCCGTCACAATTTTTCCTATTCCGATATTCGGAAATCCTGCATCATTGCCGATAAGAAGTAAGTTTTGAACGTTTGTTTCTAAAATCAAATTTACTAGCCCTGGCGGCGTGCCGACCCCGCCAAATCCACCGAATAAAATGGATTGATTATCTTTAAATAGCGGCTTAACTTGATCATATGTACAGATTTTCCCGAACGTATTTTCTACCATCACATCACCCCTATTAGAATATGAGCCTACTACTGAAAAAATCCTAATACTTTAACAGATTTTTTCCCTCACACTTAATGGGCAGTAAGCCCCCCCACCTCAAGCGTATGGGAAAACAAACAAGATAGGCGGGGGACGACTGCCCTCATCTATCTACGACTCCTAGCCCCTCGAAGTCATAAGATGAAATGCTTGTCTAAACTGAACAGTCGCCTCGCTTTTGTAGTAAAGATTCGATTGGTCAACTAACCATCCGTGATCGATGAAGGAACCCCCTCACTTTATTAAACAATATTGTTGATAACGTAATTTGGGCTCACACATCTTTCAGAAAAGATGTATAAAGAAAAACTTAATTTAATGAAAGAAGAATACCCTATAACAAGAAATATGCTAAAATAATAGATAGAATGTAAATAGCAGGGGAGCTTGCACATGCGGGCTGAGAGTAAGTGAAATGTAGCTTTAACCCTTTAACCTGATTTGGATAATGCCAACGTAGGGAATCGAATGTCATAAATGATAGTCTATGAATGCGATGCACCTTTTTGGTATATCGCATTTTTTCATTTCAATTAGTTAGTAGATAAATCAACCAACGGAGGAGTATCTATATGTTTGAAAATATTTTAGAAAATGTAGCTATGCAAACACCTTTAGTACATAATATTACCAATTATGTAACGGTCAACGATGTGGCTAATATTGTCTTGGCCTGCGGCGGATCTCCTATTATGGCAGATGATTTAACCGAAGTAGAGGAAATTACGAGTATTTGCAGCAGTCTCGTCCTTAATATTGGTACGCTCAATGCACGAACAATTCTCTCGATGATTAAAGCAGGGAAAAAAGCAAATGAACTCGGTCTTCCTGTTATTTTAGACCCTGTCGGTGCTGGTGCTTCTAAACTAAGAACAAATATGACGTTTAAACTACTAGAAGAGGTGAAGTTTTCCGTTATTAGAGGCAATATTTCTGAAATTAAAACGATTTACGCAGGAAGTGGATTAACAAAAGGTGTCGATGCGGCTGAAAGTATTGAAGATGAAAATATAAATGAAATTATTCAACTTACAAAAGATTTAAGCATTGGAACAGGTGCTGTTATTGCTACAACAGGCGCTACCGACCTGGTTGTTCACCACGAAAAAGCATACATCATTAAAAATGGGCACCCAATGATGTCAAAAATCACCGGATCAGGTTGTATGCTCTCTGCTGTAATTGGTGCTTATTGTGGAGCCAATCCCGAACAATTGATAGATAGCACAGCCGCAGCTGTCTGTGTAATGGGACTTAGCGGCGAACTTGCTTATCAAAAAACAATAGCTACAGGTGGAGGCACTTCAAGCTTTAGAACCCACTTCATTGATTATGTAAGTAAACTTGATTCTTCTCTATTAAAGGAGGGCATGAAAATTGAAAGTAGATAAACAATCTATGCTTTTGTATGCCGTAACAGATAGAGCTTGGCTTGGAGAACAGTCTTTAGCTGAACAAGTAGAACAAACGATTCAAGGCGGGGCAACATTTATTCAGTTACGTGAAAAGAATCTACCTTATGAGGACTTTTTAAAAGAAGCACAGCAGATAAAAAGAATAACAGACGCTTATAACGTTCCATTTGTCATCAATGATAATGTAGAAGTCGCCATTGCATGCGCTGCTGATGGGATTCACATTGGACAAGACGATATGGATCTATCAACAGCAAGAAATATGATTGGTGATGACAAAATACTTGGTGTATCGGTTCAAACCGTTGAACAAGCTCGTCTAGCTGAAAAAGGTGGAGCAGATTATGTAGGTGTAGGTGCTGTTTTTACGACTTCAACGAAACTCGATGCTACTGCACTACCCTTGCTTACTTTAGAGGCTATTTGTCAAAGTATTTCCATTCCTGTCGTTGCAATTGGTGGAATTAATGAAAAAAACATTTTACAACTAAGCGGCAGCGGTATTGATGGAGTTGCTGTTGTTTCAGCGATTTTTGCTAAACAGGATATCAAAAAAGCAAGTCAGGAACTGCTTGCTCTCTCAAAGCAAATAGTCAATCACGAAAATAACTAGATTAGAGGGATGGATGATGAAAAAAGTATTAAGTATTGCTGGTTCCGATAGCAGCGGCGGAGCAGGCATTCAAGCTGATATTAAAACGATTACTGCTCACAAAATGTACGCGATGACAGCTATTACAGCGCTTACTGCTCAAAACACAACAGGAGTAGATAGTGTACTAGAGGCAACACCTGAGTTTGTAGGACAACAACTAGACAGCATTATGAACGATATCTTTCCAGACAGTGTAAAAATAGGTATGGTGTCTTCCCCGCACATTATTGAAGTGATTGTCGAAAAACTAAAAGAATACAAACCAAAGCATATTGTTGTCGATCCTGTCATGATTTCAACAAGCGGCAGCCCATTATTAAGTAAAGATGCGATGGATGTTCTTATTACAAAGCTGCTCCCACTTGCAACTCTGATTACACCAAATATTCCCGAAGCCGAATGTCTATGCGGCGGGATGAAGATTGAAACAAAAGAGGATATGCAAAGAGCCGCTATTCAAATAGCCAAACATTATCAAGGAAATATCCTTATTAAAGGCGGCCATCTCCTAGATAGTGCCGATGACTTACTGTATAGTAATGGCCAGTTCACCTGGTTTACAGGTGTTAAAATTGAAAATCCTAATACACACGGAACAGGTTGTACTCTTTCTTCCGCCATTGCTTGTAACTTAGCCGATGGACACGATGTCAACATGAGTATTCAGTATGCGAAAGACTATTTAACTGGAGCTCTTCAGGATCAGCTGAATCTTGGAAAAGGAAATGGCCCGCTCAATCATTGTTATAAGATTTGATAGAAGTACTTACTGTTTAGATGTTTATCATTTCCCGACAGAAGACTCCCACTTCACGCATTAGCTAAGGACTTGGGAGTTCAAAGAAGGTAGTAGAATTAAGGTAAGCGATACAGACAAAATCTACACTAAGCTCAACGCTTATCTGTAAAAAGGGCAGAAAATGAGCAAAAATAAAAAGGGCGCCAGTCAGTTAGTTTTCACTAACTTTCTGGACAACCTTTTCTTCATAATTAATAAGGATCCGCTTCGTGGCTTTTCTTTACAGCATCCTCTGTTGCTTCGTTCGCAGCTAATGAACCTTGACCAAATTTCGAGCTGCCTGCTTCTCGGCCTGGAACTTTGTTTTCCTTCTTCAATTCTTTCATTTTCTCTGCGATACCATCCTTTACACGGCGACCATAGTCTTCATCGGCTTGTGTAAAATGCTCAATCATGGCATCTTGAATTCGTTTGTCACATACGGCAAGTGCTTCGGATAGGTTTTTAATCAGTTCATCACGCTCCCAATCCTCAAAGCTGCGGTACGTGTGGCCCGCCTGACCGTAGTTGTTAGGACGATCAATTGGTGCACTCATTGCTGCCGCATTATATACTGGTTGATGCGGTGCACGTTTTTCTTTACTTTCTTCTTGATACCCGCCGAGCATCGATGGCTCATAGTTAATATGTGGATTTTCTCCAGACTCTTTTGGGTCACGGATATCCATTTGGCCGCGATGCTGATTCGTGCGAACAGGCACTTTCGGTGCGTTTGAAGGCAATTTTAGATAGTTCGCACCTATACGGTATCGCTGCGTATCGGAATAAGAGAATGTACGGCCTTGTAGCATTTTATCATCTGAGAAGTCCATTCCATCAACAAGAACCCCTGTACCGAAGGCAGCTTGTTCAATCTCCGCATGAAAATCGACTGGATTTCTATCAAGGACCATCCGGCCTACCGGTAACCATGGAAACTTATCCTCCGGCCAAAGTTTCGTATCATCAAGCGGATCAAAATCGAGTTCCGGATGGTAGTCATCCTCCATGATTTGCACAAAGAGCTCCCATTCTGGATAATCTCCTTGCTCAATTGCTTCATATAAATCTTGTGTCGCATGACCGACGTTCTTCGCTTGAATCTCGTTTGCCTCTTCTTGTGTTAAGTTACGAATCCCTTGCTTCGGCTCCCAGTGATACTTCACCAACACAGCCTCGCCTTTGTCATTTACCCATTTATAGGTGTTTACACCAGAACCCTGCATGTGGCGGTATGTCGCAGGAATCCCCCATGGCGAGAATAAGAATGTAATCATATGCGTTGCCTCAGGTGTACGGGAAACGAAGTCAAACATCCGCTCAGGATTTGGCACGTTCGAAGCCGGATCCGCTTTAAACGCGTGAATCATATCAGGGAACTTCATCGCATCACGGATAAAGAAAATTTTTAAGTTATTCCCAACTAAATCCCAGTTGCCATCTTCCGTATACATTTTTACGGCAAAGCCGCGCGGGTCTCGTGCTGTTTCTGGCGAATCTTTCGCTCCAGCTACTGTAGAAAAGCGAACCATTAGCGGTGTTTTCTTCCCAGCACCTGAAAATACTTTTGCGCGAGTATACTTCTCTACTGGTTCATCTCCGACCTTTCCGTATGTTTCAAAATATCCAAATGCGCCCGTTCCTCGTGCGTGTACTACACGCTCTGGTATCTCTTCACGATCAAAATGGGAAATCTTTTCAATGAAATGGTAATTTTCAAGCGTAGCTGGACCGCGATCACCAATGGTACGGATGTTTTGATTATCCATCACAGGATGGCCTTGGCGCGTTGTCAGCGTCTCACGGTTCACGTCTTGTTCATGTGAAGCATTCATGTCCTTGTTCGCTGCCAAAATGAAAACCCCCTTAAAATAATTACCTTTATCTTTTTCCCCTTATTGGAAAATTTATACGAAATAGGGATTTTGTATAACTAAACTGCTTATGATAGCTGAATAGTCTCTTCGGTTTCAATTTTCTCAATCAAGTCAATAATCCTGTTAAAAAGAAATGTATCAAAAATTTTAATTCATACCCAAAACTTGTCTAATATATATGGATAATCGACTTGAATTTTTAATGAGGAGGATGTTTTCAACGTGTACCTGGAAAAGCTCTACATGTAGATATAGAAATCCCTTATATATGTCTTCCAAAAACACAAAAAAACCCACCTTTAATATGAATTTCTCATACAAAAGTGAGCTAAACATTTGTCACTGTATTTTACAGTTATTTTTGTAAATATATCACCATTCGTTAAACTTTTTAGGTTTCATAATCACCCTCAAACGCTTGATACGACTGATTATTCTCCTAAATCTACGTTATGGTACACTTGCTGCACATCTTCTAAATCTTCTAATGCGTCAATCATTTTTTCAAATTGTGCTTGTGCATCCGCGTCAAGTGTTACGTCATTTTGTGCCAGCATTGTTAATTCAGCTACTGTAAATTCAGTGATGCCAACATTTTTAAATGCTTCTTGTACAGCATGGAACTGATCAGGTTCAGCGTAAACAATGACTGATTCCTCTTCTTCTATAATATCACGTACATCTACATCGGCTTCCATTAATAATTCAAGTGTCTCATCTGCTGTTTTTCCCTCAATACCGAAAACAGCTGTGCTATCAAACATATAGGCAACAGAACCACTTACACCCATGTTTCCGCCATTTTTACCGAATGCAGCACGTACGTCTGATGCAGTTCGGTTTACGTTATTTGTTAATGCATCCACGATAACCATTGATCCGTTTGGTCCGAAACCTTCATAACGAAGCTCGTCATATGTTTCATCTGAACCGCCTTTTGCTTTTTCAATTGCACGTTCGATAATCGTTTTTGGTACGTTATACGTTTTTGCACGTTCAAGTACAACTTTTAAAGCACCATTTGATTCTGGATCTGGTTCACCTTGCTTCGCAGCTACATAAATTTCACGGCCAAATTTTGCATAAATCCGACTTGTATTAGCATCTTTTGACGCTTTTTTTTCTTTAATATTGTTCCACTTACGACCCATAATGTCCCACTCTCTTTCAACTTTGAATCTAAATACGATTATATATCATAAAATAAACTGCTTCTTCAACCCTTTTTAAGATAACGAGTAAGAGTTCGTTATGGTTCCATATTGTTGCATTACAATACGTATTAAAGATGAAGACTTATTTATTCCATTATATTATACATCAATTATACAATGGATTTCGAGATTATCATGAAAAAAAAGACAGTTCCTCCTCATACCCTTGTTAATTTCGCTCGAAAAGCATAAAATACTTGATCCAATCGAGATAACAACTCATCGCATTCTCCAAGTGAAATCGTTAATGGTGGAGCAATAATAATGGCTGCTCCTGTGACCCCATCTAATCCTGCAGCAGCTGGATAAACAATAATTCCATGCTGCATACCAAGCTTAATTATTTCGTTTGTCGCATCTATACGTTTAGGCAGCGGCTCCTTCGTTTGCTGATTTTGAACAAATTCTATTCCGATTAACAGTCCCTTCCCTCGAACATCCCCAATGAAGGAAAAGCGTTCTTGTCGTGCCTGTAACTGCTTCATTAAATAAGCGCCTGTTTCGGCTGCCCGATCTGCAAGATTATGCTTTTCTACATAATTAAGTACCGCCAAAGAGACCGCACAAGAAAGGGGATTCGCACTCAATGTATGACCGCCAATAATCAATTTTGAGCCTGTCATAATCGGCTCCATTACTTTATCCGTCATTACCGTAGCAGCAATCGGTGTGTATCCACCGCTCATCCCCTTTCCAAATGTCACAATATCCGGCTCCACTCCCCAATATTCAGACGCAAGCATTTTTCCTGTCCGACCAAAGCCTGTCATCACTTCATCTGCAATAAATAAAATATCATGTTCTACGCAAATCTGTTTTAATCTCTCCCAATAGCCATCTGGCGGCACAATGGCCGCACCAGCCGCACCGATAATCGGTTCAGCAATAAAAGCAGCAATTTGATCAGCTCCAATGCGGCGTATAGCCGTCTCTAATTCATTAGCGCACATTTGACCATACATATAATCATCAACATTGTATGGACAACGATAATAATATGGAGGAGATATGGTTGGATAAGATTCTAATAACGTCGAAAAGCGTTCACGACGAATAGGATGACCAGACATCGATAACGCACCTAGCGTAATACCGTGATAGCTCATCCATCTCGAAATAATTTTTTGTTTTTGCGGTTTATTTTGCTCCTGCCAATATTGAATTGCAATTTTTAAAGCCGTTTCCGTTGCCTCAGAGCCACTATTGACAAAGAAACTGTATTGTAAATCCCCTTTTGTTAATGAGGCAATTTTATCTGCCAATTGCTCAGCCGCTTCACTCGTAAACTGAGAACGATACACATAAGAAACCTCGCTCGCTTGCTTCATCATCGCCTCATTAATTTCTTGTACGCCGTGGCCGATATTCGCAGTTACTGCACCTGAAGAAGCATCTAAATAATCCTTGCCTGTTTGATCATACAAAAAAATACCCTTTCCATGACTAATCATTGGATAAACACCGCCAAGGACAGGCTTAATTAAGGAAGACTGTTTCACACACTTCACCCCCGCTTAGAGAATGATTGGTTACTGTACAGTATATGAACAGTCTCTTTAAATCTTACAAAAAAGTGGAAGGTTTAAGATTTTAAAAATAGATATAGATATGGTTGATAAAACGATTTTCGGCTCATTTCAGTTATGCTGAAATGAGCCGAAAATCAACAGATTTCTATAACTCTACTTTTCCAATAATGCTCCTAACTGTGGTGTGACTTCCTTAGACCAACGATCCGTCCATTCAGCACGAGATTCTGCTAGCTTCTTAATATCAAATGTATATATTTTATCAGTATCTTTTAATCCTATTACTTCTTCATATTTTTCTGGAATACTTATTCCTTGAACAACTGGATAGAATCCTTGATCAGCAGTCGCTTTTTGAGCTTCTTCACTAATTAAGTAGTTAATAAATTCGATGGCAGCTTCTTTATTAGGTGTGTTCTTCACCAATCCTGCATTAAATGCATTCATATATACGCCTTCTTTTGGTACAACCATTTTTAACGGCACACCTGAATTCACAGCCAAATCAGCCGTTACATAACTTCCCATTACTGTCACATCAGCCGCTCCCTGCTGTAAAGCTGGCATCATTTGTGTCGAATTTTTATAAAAAGTAGCCGAATATCCAGCTAGTTCCTTTGCCTTTTTTAATCCTGGTTCAAGATTATCCTCGTTACCTCCGTTTGCTAAAGCAAGCGAATATAATGTATTAAAGCCCCAGTCATTTGAAATATCAGCAAAAGCTGTTTTTCCTCTATAATCAGCTCGAGCTAAATCATTCCATGATTCAATTGGTTTGATCCCATTCTGTTCAAACGTCTTCGTATTATAAGCAGGAGCAATAACAAGTCCAAATACTGGAGTAGTCAGATTCTCAAATGCTACATATTTAGAATCTAAATTTTTCAGATTAGGAACACTCGTTTCATCAACTGAATCAATTAACCCTTTTTCATTAGCACGGTATACATCAAGTGGCACAAATAGCGCAATATCAATTTTTGGAGCGTTTTTCTGTAATTCTAGTTTAGATAAAATTTCACCTGATAAACCTGCCAGATAATTCACTTTAATCCCTGTTTCTGCTTCAAACTTAGGGGCAATTTCCTCACGAATGACTTTTTCAATTTTCCCGCCATTTCCTGCTATCGTAATCTGTTTATTGCTCTCCTTACTAGATGTACTTGCTTGATTAGATTTCGGTGCACTAGGTGAGCAAGCAGTCATTGCAAGTAGCAGCAGAACAATACATAAGCTCATTATTTTTTTCATGTTTAATAATCCTCCTAATTTTCATATTCATTTTGAACATCCTACCTTTTTTATGATTGGAGCTATATGAAACAGCGCTGTTAATTCGCCATTTTCACCTGAGTTAATACATGTATTAGCTTAAGCCTTCTCATCACAAAATTAATGAGAACCGCCAAATGCTTTTCCTACTCCTTGTAATTTTTCTAAAATCACAATCAAAATCACAGAGATAAAGATGACGACACTAGAAACTGATGCCACCAATGGATTATAGGAATCTTGCATCTGAGAGAAAATTTCAATCGGAAGTGTACGCATATCAGACGAAACCATAAATAGAGAGATTGTTACATTATCAAATGATGTTAAAAAGGCAAATAGTGCACCTGAGATAATCGCTGGACGAATTAATGGCAGCGTTACTTTCCAAAATACCGTAGCAGGACTCGCCCCTAGGATGGCAGCCGCTCGTTCAAGATTGTAATCAAACCCGCTCAATCCTGTTAGAACAAGGCGAATCACATACGGAATACAAATGACAGTATGGGCGATTAGGAAGCCTGTTGATGTACCAGATAACATCATCGGTGTAAAGTAAATCAGTAAAGCAATCCCTAGCACTAACTGCGGCACACTTAATGGCGCAGTCAAAATGGATGTAATATACGATTTTCCTGGAATATCATACTTCGCAAGGGCTAGTGCACCCAATGTTCCGAATAAAACAGAGAAAAAAGCAGCTAATACGGCAAATTTCACACTATTCCATAATGCTTCGATAAACTCTGGACGATCTAAAAGCATCGTGTACCACTGAAACGAAAATCCTTGTGCTGGAAAGCTTGGATAGTTCGCACTTGTAAAGGAGGCTGGGATAATAACAATGAGTGGAATAAGTATATAAATAATACTGATGACAGCCACTCCTAAACGAATTTTCCCTAAATACTTCATTATCGGAATACCTCCTTAAACTTACTTAATTCAAAACCACGTGTAACTGCAATAACCGTAATCAATGTTGTTGCTAATAACACATACGAAATGGCTGAACCAAACGTCCATCGAAGTAAATTATTAATTTGATCATAGGCAACAACTGGCATCATTGGAACATTAGCGCCTCCCATAAGAGCCGGCGTCACATAAGAACTCATTGACAAGCTAAATACTAATACACAACCGGAAACGATTCCCGGCAAGCTTAATGGAAGTGTAACAGAAAAGAAGTTACGTAATGGGCTTGCTCCAAGAATGGCACTCGCCTTCTCTAAAGATGGATCAATATTATATAAACTTGTCGCAATGGCTAAAATCATAAATGGTAAATACGCATTAGATAAACCAATGATAACACCTATCTCAGAAAACAGGAGCTCAAGCGGCGCAGTAATGAGTCCAAGGTCAATCAGTAATTGATTAATCGTTCCATTTGGCAGTAATAACAAATACCAACCAAAATTACGTACAACAATACTTACTAACAAAGGAGAAGCTATTAATAAAGCAATATAACCACGCACACGCGGTGAACTTTTCGCCATTGTTAATGCTACTGGATAAGCAAGGAATAAACAAAGTCCTACTGTATATAGACTGATTTTCACCGTTATCCATAAAGAAGATAAATAATAGCTATCCGTAAAGAATTGAATATAATTTTGAAAACTATACACAGCGTCTGTAGCTCCCATATCATCCGTTACAATGAAACTCAAATATAAAATATACAGCATTGGAACAATAAAGAAACCAAAGACAAACAATAGGATAGGGGTAAGAAGAAGAAGACCGGGCATCCAAGTTTTCTTTTTCTTTCTCTTTTTCACTCTTTTTGGTACATCCACAATAGGTGGCTGATTTTTTACTTCTTCATTAGCATAATTTCTGATGGGTTCCATCCAACATACACCTCACTTCCTACTTGCCATGTAGAATTGTAATCAGATGTCAAAATTTGAATTGATTTTCCCAACATATTCACATCAATTTCCCACGACGTGCCCAAGTAGTTAATTTGTGTTACTTTCGCTTTATGAAGTTCGATGAAGGCTTGTCCCACTTCTTCTTTTGAAACGATATAAATCTTTTCTGGTCGAATATATAATTTTACTTCATCCCCAACAGCACACGCACGATCGATACCCATTATATTTTTCACATCAACATGTGTAATATCTTGATCCATCTGTACAGTGATTCGTTGACGATCTACGGCTGTCACTTTCCCTTCAAAAGAATTTGCTTTTCCAATAAAATTGAAGACAAACTCTGTATTTGGATGATTATAGATATCGGTTGGAGAGCTAATTTGCTCTATTTTCCCGCCATTCATTACAACTACTCGATCAGACATCGAAAGCGCTTCCTCTTGATCATGTGTAACAAAGATGGTCGTGACACCGATTTCTTTTTGTAAACGCTTTATCTCTACACGTAATTCATGGCGTAATTTCGCATCTAAGTTAGACAGAGGCTCATCTAACAATAACAATTCAGGCTCAACCACCAGTGCACGGGCAATAGCTACACGTTGACGTTGTCCACCTGATAATTCACGCGGATAACGATGTTCTAACCCCAACATTTTCACAAGCTTCAGCGCACGAGAAATCTTTGCTTCTTGATCTGCCTTCGGAACTTTACGCAGCTTTAAACCGAAGCTAAGATTTTCATAAACAGTCATATGCGGAAAAAGAGAATACGTTTGAAAAACCATTCCTAAATCACGTTTGTAAGGCGGCACTTTTGTTACATTTTTTCCTTTAATAAACACCTCACCGGCATCAGCTTCAAGAAATCCTGCGATTAAATTTAAAGTCGTTGTTTTTCCACAACCAGAAGGCCCTAAAAGTGTCAGTAATTCACCCTGTTTTACCTCTAAATCGATTCCATTTAGCACAACACTTGATCCGAACTGTTTAAAAGCTCCTTTAATTTGTACATCATTTTGGGTGGCCTGCATAAACTGTACCTCCTTTTTAAAATAACAGCTTTTGTTTAACTATTATTAATGCAAGACTTGTGCCAACTTTAAAATAACGCTATTGCATACGTTTTCAACATAATTCAGCATATACCAAAATAAAAACAGGAAAAATTTGCCGATTAATAGGCAAATTTTTCCTGATCGCTACTTTTTCTCCTTAAGATTATAAGCATTAATTTTATCTCGTAAGCTTCTCTCGGAAATTTGAAGAACTTGTGCTGTTTTTTGTCGATGCCCTCCACAATGCTGAAGCGTTGCAGCAATCACTTCTTTCTCCACTTCCTTCATCGTCATACCAATGGGAAGCTGTAATTGATTGTCACGATTAGACGGTGTAGCAAACACAGAGCGTTGTGTTTGAACAGAAAGCGGTAGCTCCATTTCCGTAATTTCATCATTTATCGATAAAGCAACGGAATATTCGATAATATTTCCAAGCTCACGTACATTTCCGGGATACCCATACTCTAGCAATAATTGATAAGCTGCTCTAGAAAATGTTTTCTTTGCACGGTTCATTTCCAGACAATATTTTTCCAAAAAGTGCTCAATCAGTAATGATAGGTCTTCCTTTCTTTCACGTAAAGGTGGAATAGATAAAGGAATAACATTAAGACGAAAATATAAATCTTCACGAAATTTTCCTTCCTGCACCATCTGTTCTAAATTTTTATTAGCCGCACTCACAATTCGTACATCCAATGCAATTTTTTTATTAGAACCTAAGGGGGTCAGTTCGCGCTCTTGAAGAACACGTAATAATTTCACTTGAAGCGGAAGCGGCATCTCACTAATTTCATCCAAAAAAAGCGTTCCTCCATTTGCCGCTACCCATTTTCCTTCTTTTCGTTGCGTAGCTCCTGTAAATGCGCCTTTTTCATATCCAAACAATTCTGATTCAAGCAGCGCTTCAGGAATCGCACCACAATTGACAATTTCAAGTGGACCGTTTTTACGTTTCCCTGTATTATGAATACTTCTAGCAACAAGCTCTTTTCCTGTACCGCTTTCTCCTAAAATAAGTACACTCGAATCAATATCTTTTATACGATCAATGATTGAAAAAACATGTTGCATTGCTTTACTCTTACCTAAAAATTGATTATAACCACGCCGCTGTTCTAACTCTTCATGCAACGTTTCTACCTTATTAGATAGCCGCTTATATTCAACAGCCCTGCTCAGTAATAAATAAAGTTCCTCTATATTAATAGGCTTTTCGATATAGTAATAGGCTCCTTGTTTGATCGCCTCAATCGAAGATTCAATCGAAGCATAGGCAGTCATCATAATCACTGTAGTAGAAGGTACTTGTTGCTTAATTTCTTTCAAAATGTCCAACCCATTTATACTGCCTATCCGAAGGTCTAATAGAACAATATCAATCATATCTTGTTGAACTTTCGCTAAGCCTTCTTGTGGATTCGTTGTCGTTTGAATATAATAATCATCTTCTAATGCAAATCGAAGTGAATCACATATAGCCAATTCATCATCAATAATAAGTACAGTAGGTTTCATTTAGGAGGCCTCCTTTTGATACAGCGGTAACAATATAGTAAATGTCGATCCTTTATTCGGCTGGCTCGCGATATGCAGTTCTCCTTTATTCTCTTTTATAAGATTGTAAGTTAAAGTTAATCCTAAGCCTACGCCCTTTTCTTTGCTCGTATAAAAAGGTTCTAAAATATGATGTAATTCTTCTGAACTCATTCCTTTTCCTGTATCGGAAATCATCACGCTGCCGATTTCCTCATTTATCTTTTTCACGGTAATCGTAATCTTCTTCTCCTCTTTCTCTGCTACAGCATCCACTGCATTTAATAGTAAATTAATCATGACTTGACGAATTTGTTGTGGATCGATATAAAAAACTAAATTATCTTCCACCTTTTTCTCAAGACTAATTTGATTTTTATCCATCGTAACTTGAATAAATGATAATAAAGAAGCCATTTCCTTTAGCGTATACTTCTGTTTATTAGAAGGCCGTGGACGTGCATATTCAACCAAATCCGTTACGATTGTATTTAATCGATTTACTTCAGAAGGTACATGTTCCGTTATCAACCTTCTAAATTCAGGGAGGTGATATTTACTTGGAAGCATATCAATAAACATTTTAATCGACGTTAAAGGATTGCGAATTTCATGAGCAACTCCAGCAACAAGCTGACCAAGTGCATGCAGTTTTTCTTGTGTGAACAATTTTTGTTCTAGATTCTTCTTTTCCGTTTCATCATTCATGGACAATAAATAACCTGTCTGTTGTTCCTGAGAATTATATATTTGCAGTATACGATAATAGATCACTTTTTTTTGACCTTGCTCATTCCATTCAAGTACCTGAACACCCGATTCTTTTGAATGATAATGATCAAATAACTGTTTTAGAAGCGGTGGGTTTTGAAGACCAAAAGGTGTATCATTCGATAGGTTTAACATATGTAAAGCGCTTGCATTGCAACTCGTAATCGTTAAGTCCACATTAAAGGTCACAATACCTGTATCAATATTATTTAAAATTAGGTCCTTAAAGGCGTTACTATCAGCTATAATTTGTTGTGTTTCTTGTAAGTGTTCATTGAGTTGACGAAGCTTACTCGTTTGTATATGTACAGCTGCTTTCAATCTCTGATTCCACATATAAATGATGAATAGAACAAGAGCTACAATAATCAATCCGCTCATTAACAAATAAATAAAGGTTTCTAGCCTAGCGATTTCCTTTAAATCCTTTGGCACCGTCCATTTATTAATAAGTTTATTAAGCTCTCCTTTTGCCTCTAGCATAGTAATACTTTGGTTAAAGGCAAGTAACAAAGAATCATTTCCCTCTTGTACAACTACAGCATAATCTGAACTATTCATGACATCATCTAGAATAATAAAGGACTCTTCTTTTCCTAATTCCTTCAAATAAGCAGTTGCTGTCCACTTATTTCCTATAAAAATATCAGCTCTTCCCTCAATCAAACTCTGAAGAGCTGTATACTGATTGTCCTCCAATAATACATTAGTAGTTCTCATATTTAAAATGTTTTCATACATAGATGTATGGCCCTCTACTACAACTTGACGATTTCCTAAATCTTCAATCCCTTTAATTTGATTTTTCCTATCTTTCGAAATTACAATAGAGTCAGACATTGTAAAATAGGAAGTAGAAAAATCAAATTTCCAATCTTTATCAGGCCTGTACACCATACCTGCAATCGCATCAACCTTACCTTCCTCTAGAGCTTTTTCAGCATCTTCTATATTCATAGGAATATATTCAAAAGAAAGCCCATGCTGTTCTGCTATCTGTTCCATTAAATCAATGCTAAGACCCGTTAGTACTCCATTTTCATTGATATATGAGAAAGGAGGCAGTTTTGGTTCCGCTGCAATTTTATACACTTTCTCTTCTGCAAATCCTGATGAGATGCTGCCTATTCCTTGAAAAAAAATAGCTAATAAAAAAAGAAATACTATTTTCAATACATAATTTCTAATCCCTGCCCTCTCCTTTCTGTTTTAATGATTGGGCTCTGTTATAGGATGTTGTTTAACAAAGCCTATTAAAAAAATCTAATAGATTCATATCTATGAATAGATGGAAATGTATAACATTTGATTACAGTTGTTTGAGCAATGCCTAAATATTTAGCAACTTCGCCTAAACATAGTTGTCTACCGAAAATAAAAACAACCTTTTTGTTAATTATTGTAATATTATAACATTAAAAGGCGGTTTTCCATAATTTCGA
>NZ_JBALMU010000173.1:247-7747 GCF_036962285.1 Bacillus sp. JJ634 | reverse complement strand
AAATTCTACTTCATGGAAATTTTTACAGAATAATACCATTCCGGCTCATAAATGTAATAAACTTGCTTGGAACACAGAGTTGTTCTTGAAAACAAAAAACGGCTTGTAGCCCATGCTTATTTCATTATCGACAATAATGAAATAAGCAAGCTACAAGCCGCTCTGCATATTCATGAAGTAGGTTCACCATTATAAAGTTTGAAACAGTCTTTATATAGCAATTATTCTTCAGTCAATTTGTTTTCACGAACAGTACTTAAAAACTGTTCATCTTTTAAAACAGCCAATACTTTTTTATAAAAAGTAGGTTGATCAATGACAGCTGTATGTACATATTCATACTCTTTTAAAGATGAATGACGCAACACTTTTGGAAGGCATGATAAGCAAACGTTTTTCGTACCTAATTTGTAATAATTCATATTTGTTTCATCACCATTAGAAGTATCTTGTTGACATACGAAACAAGTATGAGTCACTCGACCTTTTTTATTGTATTCCGCCAAAGCTTTTTCTAAACGTTTCGACGCAGGAACTGTTAATAACACATAATCACCTTTTCTAATTTAAAATCTCTTTGTATTATAGCAGAAAAACCTAACAATAGGACAGTAAGCTTTTCATTACCTAATTATTCCTACTATTTAAGCAAATACTTTTACAATTGCAGAACCATTTTTAACAGAGAATGAGACTTTAGCCCCGATTGGAATCGTAGCAAACGGAGTAGTATGTCCAAAATTTGCATTAGCAATTACCGGAATACCCTTTAATTCTTGTTTCGTTGCAATGATTTCATGAAGCGCATAATCCGTCATACCGGATTCTTTTTGAAAACGCCCAATAATAATCCCTTTGATTCCTGCAGCACCCGGTTGATGCAGCAAGGATTGTAAATCGCGATCAAAACTAAATGGATGACTTTCCTCATCATCTTCAATAAAGAGAATACGATTTTCTAATGATGGCATATATTCCGTACCTTGAAGAAGATTGATTGTACATAAGTTCCCACCGATTATGGAGCCTTCTGCTTCTCCTTCTTGAATGATCATGTAGCCGTGATTTGGATAAAAATTACGATCTTCCTGTTCAAGATGCCAAGAATCATCGCTCCATGTTTCACTTTGCTTTAACTCGAAATCGCCGTCTTCCATGACTGCCTTTTTAAAATAATCCATCGTATAATCAAGACCTACTCGCATGCCAAATGAAGAGAAATAAGGGCCCACATAAGTCGTTAAACCTGTCTTCTCATAAATAGCAAGCAAGATTGCTGTAATATCACTATACCCACAAATCACTTTTGGATTAGATTTAATTAAATCATAATCTAAATACCTAAGCAATTGATTTGCATTATAGCCACCGATTCCTGCAAAAATCCCTTTTACATTCGGGTCTTTAAAGGCCGCATGTAAATCTGCCACACGGTCTTCGATAGAATTGGAGAAAAAATCATCATGCACGAGCGCTGTATCTCCATATGTAACTCGAAATCCAAGTTCTGTTAATCGTTCCTCAGCCAGCTTTCGTTGGTCTCCTTTCACAATCGCTAGACTGCGAGAAGGGGCTATCACACGAATTTCATCCCCAGCTTGTAAACGTGAAGGTTTCATTTCTTTTTCCTCCCTAGTAAATCACATCATTACGTTATTGTAGCAGAAAGCGCTTATCTGAACAAATCATATAGGAAAATAAAAAAACAATAGAAAACCAGTCTTCGTGTGAAGACTGGTTTTAGTTTTATCTTAGTTAGCAGCAAGTAAATGAAGCTCCGATGATGATTAATAGAATAAATAAAACGACGATTAACGCGAATCCGCCGCCAAAACCAACACCACCATAACCGTATCCACCGCAGCCGTGTCCACCATATCCATATCCTCCGTACATAAACATTTCACTCCTATCCTTTTTTCGAATTCACTGTACACCTTACAATATGTAATATCGCCCGCCTCGGTCTGTGCAAACGCCTATTTTTTTTATTTTCCTACGCTGATTGAAAAAGTCCCCTATACAAAACGAATAAAAAACGCCCTTTAAGTAACAGAACGACTAAGCTTCCAGATACACTTTCTTTACAAATCTGATACCAAAACTGTTTTAAAAATATAGCTGAACATGTCCGCTGCATAAAGAAAAGAAGATCATGAACGATGACCTTCTTTTCTTTATGCAATATAGTCAATTTCCTTACCAATGCCCTCTTTTATCTCACTCAAAATACTTTTTATAAGAGCCGTACCCTTCTTTCTCTAAATCAGCAACAGGAATAAATTTAAGTGCTGCTGAATTAATACAATATCTCAAACCTCTTGGTCCAGGTCCATCAGGAAACACATGTCCAAGATGAGAATCAGCCGTTTTCGAACGTACTTCTACGCGGCGCATTCCGTAGCTTGTATCCAACCTCTCCTCAACTTCTTCTTCCTCAATTGGTTTTGTAAAGCTTGGCCAGCCGCAACCAGAATCGTATTTATCTTTTGACGTAAACAATGGCTTTCCGGAAACGATATCTACATACAGTCCTTCTTCTTTTACATTCCAATATTCATTATGAAAAGCCGGTTCTGTGCCATTATTTTGTGTCACTTCATACTGCATTGGTGTTAATCTTTTCTTCAAATCTTCTTGATTCATTTTTTATCCCTCCAATATCGCTCTTGAAATGCTTTACGACCAGATCCGATTTGATAAGCCTGATATCTTTGCGGTTCCTTTTTATAATAATGCTGATGATATTCCTCCGCTGGATAAAATTCTTTTGCTGGCAAAATCGGTGTAACCATCGGCAATGAGAAACGTCCGCTTTCATTCAAGCGCTCTTTTGAAGCTTGTGCAATACGCCGTTGTTCCTCAGTATGATAAAAAATAGCTGTTTGATATGATGAACCGCGATCATAAAATTGACCGCCTGCATCCGTTGGGTCAATTTGCTGCCAAAACAGTTCCACTAGTCTTTCATATGGAAAAACAGCTGGATCATATGTAATTTGCACAGCTTCATAATGTCCTGTCGTTTCACTACATACTTCTTGATAGGTTGGATTTTCCGTGGTGCCCCCGGTATACCCAGATAAGACAGAAACAATCCCTGGCTGCTCATCAAATGGCTTTACCATACACCAAAAACAGCCTCCTGCAAACGTCGCCTGCTCTAAATTTTCTTCCATTTCATTGTCCTCCATCCTTTAAATATTCCCTATAGTTCGAAACTAGACACCTGCCCAAGCATCTTGCCATATGCTAATAGCATGATGAGCAAAACTAAGAGGTGATTGGCATGAACTATGAATCCCACAATCATTACTTACAAAAAGCTGTGAAATATGATCTCTTATCTCACTTTTATAAATATAGCAACCCAAAGCTTCATGATTATTATTATCATAATCATTTGCAAAGTATTACAAAAGCAATACCACTCATACATGTTAGACAAACGAAAAAGTTTGCACACCTTCGACTGTTCCATGTCTCTCCCAATATACCTGCTGTTGATGTATATGTAAATGAAATGCGAATTCTACAAAACTTCGCTTACAAAAACGCGAGTGACTATTTGTCCTTGCCAGCCGGAACGTATCAAATTGATATATATCCTGAGGGAACAACAACCTCCACTATTGCTAGCCAAAAGCTAAAACTAGAAGCCAATCAATATTATACCGGGGCAATTGCCAAAAGACCAAAAGAAGTAAAACTTGTTACGCTAAAAGATTCCCCAGCTGTCCCTAGTGGTGAAGCAGCATTTCGCTTTGTTCATCTAGCCTCTGATATCGAAGCAGTAGACATTGCTGTGAAAAATGGTGATATTGTTTTCGATCAACTTACACCCGAACACGCAAGCTCATACTTACCTGTCTATCCTATCAAAGTCGATCTTGAAATTCGACCAACTGGAACAAAAGAGCTCATTCGTTCCTTGCCAAAGACTCACTTTCTGGTCAATCAAGCCACATCTTTCTATATTGTCAGCACAAATACAAATAATGAAACGACTGAATTAGCAGTCATCTCTCTTACACCTTAGAACACTCTCTTTATCCGTAAACTCCAAGTTACCTATCGTTTCAGCCATAACAAAAAACCGGGATATCCCGGTTTTTTGTTATGGCTGAACAGAAGGCACTGTCAATAAAAATGAAATGTCATTGTGTTCTAAATCAAATTTTTTGGCCTTTACACGTACATCGCTTTTCAATTTCATTTCTTGTAGAGAGACATAAACCCTTTGCTCCTTCGGCTGAATGGTAACCCAATCAGGCGTTTTATAACGCTTATTAATAAAGTTCATTACATAGGATACAGGAAGGTTCATCTCACCAACAGAAATGGACTCTTGCTTGAGAACCAAATCGCCATTTTCTTGAGCAATCGGCTTAAACGTTAATTTCAAATCTACTTCACGATTAAAGAAAGGCATCTTGCCATACAATTCAACTTCATCGGTTAAATATACTTCATAATGAAATCCTCCAGTTAGCCCTTCCTTATCTAAATATTGATTGATTAATTGATTCAAATCATCTCGTGTTGTGTGTACTTGAAATTGAATATCCTCTTCCTTACTTGACTTATTGCTAATTTCTTCACCTTTAATCGGCCAATTAATTAAAATCAACATAAAGCTAATGACAAGGATATTACAGGCTAATAAAACAATAAATAACTTTTTCCATTTCTCTCCTGTCATTATTGTGGTTCATCCCCTCTAATGCTTGCTGCTTCTAGAGTCTCTCTTCCCAATGTGGCAACTTCCATATTGTTATATATTCTCGTCGCAATTAATTCATAACCGCGGTCGTTTGGATGAAAGTAATCCTCCGTATAAAGCAAATCTTCTGTTGTATTTTGAAAAATGTCTTCTATCGAAATAAAGTAAGCCGAATCATACTTAGATACAATTTTTTCACCGCTATTATTCCAATCGGCAATAATCATATCAAGCTCATATAGATCTGCAAATATCTTCGTATATGGGTTATACACTCCAACCAAATATATTTGTGCTGACTTATTATACGTCCGTATTTTATCAAAAATTTTCCTCAAACGATCTTCATAACCGATTTTAGCGGTTTCAAACTGCTCCATTTCTAAATTGGCGAAATTTTGTTTAAATACTTTCATAATATCATTCCCACCAATCGTTACGACAATGGAATCAGCCTGCTCAATATGTTCACGAATCTCTTTTTTATCCAATCGCTTCAACAATTGATCCGTTCGGTTACCTCGTACACCATAATTGACCATCTCTACAGCTGTAATGTTCGGCTCTTTTTCTAACTTCTTTTTTAGATAAGGTAAGTAGCCTCCATTATCTTTGCTATCTCCAACCCCTTGTGTTAATGAATCACCTACCGACACAATTTGAATCGGATCAGGGAAAAAGCGTGAAGGAATCTCTTGCTTCTTACTTAATTCCGTCAGATGCCGATACTGTTCCAAAGGTTGCGTTGAGACCGTTTGACTTTGATTGCATCCACTTATTAAGAATAGACATATAAGAAGACAGGTGATGGTATATTTCATCGCTCTCACCTTCCTTTAAAATATTATATCATGAAAAAAACGGGATTTTATAAGGAAAAAACCTTGTTTTAAAATGAAAATTTTTGTATAACTTTAGCTTTTACTAGGCTTTTTCAAAACATGCTTCTAAACATAAAAAAAACAGGTCCGCATGCGGACCTGTTTAACGACTTTGTACTATTTTAATATGCTGTATAATATCTTCAAACGGAATGTCCTCAAGACCTGTATACTCTTGAACAATTTTCCCCTCTTGATTCAGTAAATAAAAAGACGTGCCATGAATAACTTGATCTTCACCTTTTGGCTTTACTGCTAACGTCCCAAAGCCTGTCTTCGCAAATTGAATAATCTCATCCTGTTGATATCCCGTTAAGAAGTGCCAATTTGAATAATCTACACCGAATTGATCAGCGTACTTTTTTAACACATCTGGCTTATCTACTTCTGGATCAACGGAAAAAGAAACGAATTCAACATCCTTTATACCCTCATCCTTGAGCATCTTCTGCAGCTTGACCATATTGGATGTCATCGGAAAACAAACCGTCTCACACGATGTAAAAATAAAATCAGCTATCCATACTTTCCCTTTTAAATCACTTTTCTCTAGACTCTTTCCTTCTTGAGTTGTAAAACTGAAATCCTCAATATCTCGATTCTGTTCATTTGGTATTTCATTAGAGCTACAGGCTGATAACGTCAACAAAACTATGACCAGCATAATAAATAATTGCTGTTTCCTCATCTTTTCTCCGCCCTTTCAGCTTGTCTAATCAATCCCAATAATACATAATGGCTAATGCACCTTCCCCGGCATGGGTACTAATGACCGGAGTTGTGTCGTCCATCGTAATAGTCTGAAGCCCAGTCAATTCCATAACCGCTTTTCCAATTTTATCGCCAAGCTCCCTATTATTTGCGTGGGCAATCCCAATTCCTGTCAGCTGCTTCCCTTCCATATCTTGTTTAAATTGATTCACGACGTACTTCACAATTTGTGAATGACTTCTTGCTTTTGAAACCGGATGAAGTACACCGTCTTCTAAAACAGCAATCGGTTTAATATTTAACAAAGAACCAATTAAGCCTGTCATCTTGCCAATTCGTCCGCCTTTAATTAAGTTTTCCAGCGTATCAATACTAATCGTTAATCTCGTATTATTGCGAATCTTCTCCAAACGTTCGATAATCTCCGCTACTGATTTACCCTCTTTAGCCATTTTTGCTGCTTCAATTACCTGAAAACTTAACGCTTTGGAAATAAATTTCGAATCAATAACTGTTACCTTCGCATCTGTCATACTTGCAGCACTTTCCGCTGAGCGCACTGTCCCGCTCATACCACCAGTCATATGAATCGAAATAATTTCACTCCCATCTGCTCCTAATTCATCATATATTTGAGCAAATGTACCAACAGCTGGCTGAGAACTCTTTGGTAATTCTTTTGATTTTCTCATTCGGGCTAGAAATTCATTGGATCCTATTTCCACTTTATCTAAAAACGTTTCTCCATCAATAGAAATAGATAGTGGAACCATTGTAATCTCATACTTCTCTAATTCTTCTAATGTCATATCTGTTGTTGAATCTGTTACTATTTTTACTTTTTTCATTAAAACACATCCTAGTTCACATTTCTGTCTAGACCATTCAAATCAATCACTAGCATGTAGATTCTATCTATTAAGCCTATTCATTTCTTCTATGATAACGATTACAAAACACATGTAAAGACTGTCCATCCCCAGTTATAAAAGAACCTTTGCTTAGGCTCTTCTAAACCACTGACTGTGAATAGACAGTCCTTGTTTAAGCATTATTAATCAAATCCTCAGCGAAAAGCTTACGATAAACCGGCCACTTTAGAACGGTTGCTAAATACTGTTTGAAGGAATATATTACTATACTTTCATTCTTCTTAAAAACTTGCTCTGTGAAAACCTTTAACCT
>NZ_JBALMU010000173.1:0-202 GCF_036962285.1 Bacillus sp. JJ634 | reverse complement strand
GATATGTACCATAAAATAATTAGGATCGTCAGGTAATAAAATTGGTATATCCGTAATCATCACCTTATGTCCAAGATAATTTTTGAACTCTAGGGATTTAAGCAACAAACTATCAATCCTCTTTTTTATCCGATTGTCTTCATTATACACAAAATAAATAAAAGGATAAAATATTGTGTATCTAAATGTAGAAGAAATCAAT
>NZ_JBALMU010000172.1:0-9331 GCF_036962285.1 Bacillus sp. JJ634 | reverse complement strand
AATCAAAATAAAAAGCTCAAAGCATATTCTTTATGCTTCGAGCTTTTTATTTTGATTAACTAAGATTTAGAAATGATTTTAATTGCAGCTTTAAGTATTTCTAAATCCCTTTTTAATATTAAATTTTCATATTCTATATCATTATTAAAGAAACTTAAGTTAGTTTGATTATTAGATAACGGGCCTTTGACCCAGCGATAAATAGTTGTTAAAGAAATTGAATATTCTTCACTTAAATGTTTTATTTCTCTTCCTGTTGAAAATTCAGAAATAATTTTTCTTTAAATTCATTACTGTATGTTTTTCTTTTCAACTAATAAGTTTGTATATATAGTATTTTGAAAGTGATACAGCCATTGAAGAAGGGGAGATAACATTAATGAATAAACAGACGCAAGAATTGATAGATTCAATTAATTTTTAAAATGCTCTAAATAGTACTTGTTTAATTAAAAATCATTATTTTTTAACGGGAATGTTTATTAAATAACGTGCCGCAGTTTTTTTCGTTTTTATTAGTGAACGTTCATATCCTTATTCCATTAAAGGGCGCTATTATGGAATAAAACTTAGATTTTTAAACGAATTTATTGTTATTTTTTTTAGTTCGGTAAAGCATTTATTATTAAAAATTAAACAACTTTATTTTACCCCCCTCCTAAAATCAGGACGGGGTTATGGTTGTTTGAGCTTTTAAAATTAAATAACTTTATTGTCATTTTACAACTGTCCCTTTATTGTTTATATGCTTATTCAACTAACTCCCTTTTGTTGAATAAAAAAAGAGATGCCGCAGCAACCTCCACTCTTAAACTCAAACACTCCGTTAGTTCATTAAGAAATGATTCAATACTCAACTATATTTAGCCATTGACCATCAGGTTTATCATTTATCTTAAATAAATTGACACCAAGCTCTTTTAATACTGCCGTTACTCTAGCAGCACCACATACAAATGCAAGTACAAAGAAACTCTTCTTTCTTTTTATTGCGATGTCCTCTGTAACATTTTAAAAAGTCGGCTCATCTATTTATGAATATTTTCATTTTTGGTTATTAAGAATGCTGGCACATCCTACTGGACAGAATTACACAACTGACCGATTTTCTCGACTTCCACAACTACCACATCCCCCGACTTAACCGGGCAGCTGCCAGATGGTGAACCCGTGGCCAAAATGTCACCAGGCTCCAGTGTCATCACCTGCGAAAGCCAGCTGATTAGATACGGAATGCTCAGAGACATTTGATTGGTATTCCCGTCTTGGACAACGCGGCCGTTTAAAGTGGTTACAATCCGCAAATTTGTAGGATCTACCCCGGTAACGATGCACGGCCCCAAAGGCCCGAACGTATCAAATCCTTTGCCCCTCGTAAACTGTGGATCTTTTTTTGTAAGATCTCTTGCTGTGACGTCATTAAATATCGTGCAACCAAACACATAATCAAGCGCATCTTCTTCTTTAATGTTTTTTCCGCGCTTTCCAATGACCAGGGCTACTTCCCCTTCAAGTTCCACTTGGTTGGTTAGATCGTTGGGAGGAAGAAAAATCGTTCCCTTGTCTGGAATAAGCGAAGATAATGGCTTTAAAAATAGAAATGGCTCTATAAGGTTTGGCTCTCCCCCTGTTTCCTTCGCATGATCTGCATATGTCCAGCCGAAATTAACCACTTTAGAAGGTTTTACTGGCTCCAAAATTTTCACGTCACTATATTTCACCTTTACCCCGTCATACTTTATTTCCTTGTTGACAAGTTCAGCAAAACTGCTAGACAGTTGTAATATTATCTCATCATCCTCAACAATACCGTAATGTATTTTGCCATGTTGATTCTGATAGCGAACTATTTTTTGTGTTTTTTGTAGTATATGCATAATGAATAAACTCCTTTGATAAGTAAGGTATACTGACCTCAGGTAATATAAAATTCGGGTCTCCACATAATCGCAAACGAAGACTTCCAACTCCATTATAACCGATAAGCTCAATGAAACTGAAATTTAGCTTCCACATACAATTAAAGCTACCCAATAGTTTAAGTACATTTCTTCACAAGTTATTCCAAATATTAACATAGATACATACCCATTTTTCTTAAAAGGTGTTGTTCAACAATCTCCCTCAATAAAGAATGTAAAATCTAACGATTTCTCCTGTTTTCTTAGATTCTCATAGTAGTCTTGTTTCAAAGATTACCTTTTGTATGGATAAAGATACATTATTAGGATAAAATTGGACATTTGAAGAAAAAAGACTTGTAGCTTACTAACCAATCACTTGCATAAATTGGGTAATTATCAAAAATATGATAGCACTGGTGGATGTCCACATGTCTCATGGAGGTCAACCCTCCCATGCCTCACAGAGTCTTTGCTCCCAAATTCCTTCGTCTAACCTTTCCATGAGGTGGATGTCAGTTACGGTGGCCCACAGGGTCCTTGCCCGAAGTATTGTTGCTTTACTGACTAATCCGTGCTTCAATGTCCAATAACCATCAATACCATTACAATTGTAATCCCATCTACAAAAGAATTAAGCGAATACTTCTGCCTTCTGATATCCTGTCATATGAGGAATATCCTTCAACATTCTCTCTTCCTGAAACTCAAACTGTTTTTTACCGATGGCAAATAATATTCGTATTAATTTATTACACAAAGCGATAATAGATTGCATCTTTTTCAATGGGTTGTCAGGTCGTTGTGTGTAATAGGTATGGAGTGCTTTAAAAGCTGAATTCTTCGCAACGAGTACCATACAAACTCTGAACAACAGAGCACGAAGTTTCTTTCTACCTCGCTTCGTAATTCTTGTTTGTCCTTTGTGCTTACCAGACGTATTTTCCTTGAGACTTAACCCAGCGAGCTTGATGATTTGCCTAGGGTGAGAGTACTCATTTAGATCTCCGACTTCTGCAAAAAAGCCTGCGACAGTATCTCTTCCGATTCCCTTGATGGCAAGCATCTGTTGAACGCCAGGTATTTGATCAATTAATGCATCTATTTTGGTATCCAATTCTTCGAATTTAGACTGGATTAATTCATATTTAGCTATCAATGTTTGTAATTCTAATTTCGCCATATCTGCCCCTTGACGAATACCAATAGATTCACGGGCTACTTGTTTTAAGTCCTGAATCTTACTAAGTCCTACACTACGTTTAACAGCTTTTCTTAAGTAATTTAATAGCTCTTGATCAGAGAAATGTACAAGTTCATGTGGTAATACATTTAACTTTAAAAATTGTAAAGCTGCCTTACCTTCCCAATTCTTAAAAACTGTTAAAAATTCAGGGAAATATCGGTCAATCCAGTTATGCATTTGACCCTGTACAATTTGTTGGTCAACAGTTAAGAAATCACGAATTTTCTTAGCCACACGGAGTTCTGCATAAATTCCTTGTAGAATAGTTGGTTCAGCATATCTCCCGTCCTTGACCAATTGCGCAATAACTCTAGCATCTTTTATATCGTTTTTAGTTGGTGAATTATCATCTAATTCCTTACTTTTCTTTACGTGTAATGGATTAACTAACACAAATTTAATCGTATGTCCCCTAAGAATATAAGCTAAATTAAGCCAATAATGACCTGTCGGCTCCATACCGACAATCACTTGATCCATCGTTTGAGCTTGCATAAGTCGTGAGATCCAATTAAGAAAATGACAAAATCCTTCTTTTGTATTTTCAAAGTAACAAGGTGAGCCAAACTCTAATCCTCTAAAATCTTGAGCTCTGGCTACATGTTTGAATTTTGCAATATCTACTCCGATAATAAGTGTTTTAGGAGTAATTTGAGAGATTTTCTTATTTTGGTTATAATTCATGATAGGCCTCCTGGTTATGATAGATTTTGTCCTTTTCGCTGGCCAGCTTCAGGACATTTTAATCATACCAAGAGGTCTTTTTGATATTCAAATCTCATTTTCATTCATTACAGGAATGCTGGCCCCTTTGTTGAATAGAATGACTCACATTTTTTTAAACAACTTTATTATTTTTTAAACGATTTTATTGTAAATTAAACAACTTTATTATCTCTGTACAGCTTTTTCAGTATATCATTTTTTGCACAGTTAAATAAAATGTTGCATGTAATTATTATTTGCGCAAATTAGTTTTTTCCATTTTATAGTACAGGCTTCTTACTGAAATCCCCAGTGATTTAGCAGTCAGCATTTTATTCCCTTTAAAGGTCTGTAATGCTTGCTGAATAACTTTCGCTTCGTATGTTGCGACTATTTCACTTAAAGACTCGCCTGTTTTAAACAGAGTTTCAAACGATGAAGCAGCTTCATTCCGATAGTCAAGGCTTGGGCTTGTGCCTACTAAATTTGGAATATGCTCCGCTTCGATTATTTGTTCATCGAACTTCATTAAAATAATTGCTTGGCCTAAAATATTTTCTAATTCCCGAACGTTCCCTGGCCAATCATATTGCCTTAGTTTTTCAATTGCATCTTCTGTAATCCCTTCAATACTTCGTCCATATTCTTGATTAATCTTATGAATTAAATGCTCTGCTAACTCCTTCATTTCCTCTTTCCTTTTTCTCAAAGGAGCAATAAAAACAGGCATACGATTTAATCGAAAATAAAGATCTTCTCGAAAATCTCCACTCTTAATAGATTGCTCTAAATCAATATTCGTTGCGGCAATGACACGTACATTAATAGGAATCGGTTTCGTTCCCCCAACTCGCATGATTTCACGCTCTTGTAATACGCGAAGTAACTTGGCTTGAATCTTTGGCGTTAACTCGCCAATTTCATCTAAAAACAAACTGCCGTGATTCGCTTCCTCAAAAAAACCGACCTTACCACCTCGTTTTGCCCCTGTAAACGCCCCATCCTCATAACCAAACAACTCGCTTTCCAACAAAGATTCCGAGACAGCTGCACAATTGACGCGTACAAACTTATTAAATTTTCGCTCACTAGCATTATGAATCGCATGAGCAAATAATTCTTTTCCTGTTCCCGATTCACCACGCAGCAGCACCGTTGCTGGCGTTTTAGCAGAAAGTTTAGCGTGTTTAATAGCCAATACCATATCATCAGACCGCCCAATAATATCCTCAAAAGAATATTTTGCTTGTAATGTTCGTATAAGCCGCTGAGCATGCTTTAATTCATTCGTCAATTTTGGGATTTCAGAAACATCATGTATAACGCCTACACTTCCTTTCAATGCTTGGATTAAAGTCCTTAGGGACTGCCAAACGAATTATTGCGAGGATAGAGGCTATGCACATGATCAAAAAGAATTCATCCATCAACTATTTGGACTAGTTGCTTAAGACCAGGGGGCACTATAAATCTTACGCTTTTTTATATTTTCTTCAAGTATTTGCACCAGAAACGGGATTAATGATATACTCAACACCTTCATTTTTGATGTTACCGTTTTCAATCATAATCTTTTCTGCCCTATCAAAGGTGCGTTTCATAATCACGTAGATATTCATTTGTATCTCTCTATTTTCCTTATATATCCAATCTTGAATACTTGCTAACTTAAAACAATTATGTAATACATTTAGATGATATAAATAGTTCCGGTACAAATATAACTTATTAGAAACATAGAATCTCAATATCCTTTTCATTTACCAATTATGATGCTACCCCAAGTAATTTATATAAGTCTCGATGAATTTTCCGACATGGCTAGTGATTCAATGCGTTGGGTACCTTCGCCGGACAAGTGTCCAGATATTCCATAAATAAAAGGACGGATTTTCGGATGTCTTTTCGTGTGGCATGAAATCAGTTAACGATAACACTTCTTTTTAACCAATCCCAAATACGCTCTACCGCATTTAAGCTTGGAGAGTAAGGTGGCAAAAAAAGAAGAGTAAGATGATCTTCTTTTTCTTTCAAAAAAGGTTTCAAAAGCTTAACATGATGAATCCGAGTATTATCCAGAATCATCACGATATGCTTCCCTTCCAGTAAGCTACCATTCTGATATCATTATCATTGTCGAGTTCTTGGAGGGAGATTTAGGCTCGATGAAAATCTTTTGTTCAAGTTTTCACAAATTGTTCAAAATCAAAATGAAAACGCTTACGTTTCTTGGTGTATAGTATATGTATACTAACTAATTCCCTAGCGTTACATCAACTTTTAAAGAATGTTTCATAAATAATTGATTTCTATCATAAAGTTTACTTTTATAAGACCAGACAGGAAGGAGAGAATCGAATGATCTTGAAATCATTGAAAAAAAATTACTTAACGACCATCACTTATTATAAAGATGGATTATTAAAATCATGTCAGGGCCATATATATCAACTTAACCTAAATGATCAAACTCTTTCCTTAAAGGATGAAAAGCAAAATATTTTCTCTATTCGTTTATCTGGCATCAAGGAAATACATTAACTTAATTACTCGTATTTACCAAAGTACGGCTCAAATCTCAATAAACATCTACTTCTCCATAAAATCGACATTCTGCGGTTTATTCGGGCCGCCATGTCCCACTTGATAAAGTTTCAAGGTGAACTAGGTAAGGTCAATATAGATCAGGAGTAAGTTGTATAACGCATCTATATACGTTATATAAAACTTACTCCCCATATTTCTTCATTCAAAATAGCATCTTTCAGGATTTTTTCAAGATATTTATAATCCCTTTTCTTCTCAAGAGATTCGTCTTCAAAGATGATTACAAACAGTTAAACTTTGTTTTAAATACACGCAAAATGGGTAGTCAGTACAAAATCTGACTATCCATTTCGAATGCAATTTAGCGTTTAAAAAGTGTGCAATTTATCTCTTAAATTCACACTTTAGTCCATCACCAGTGATATTCCTAAATCAATAAGAAAAGTATACATTCAAAACATTGATTCTATTGGCATGAATGGAAGGATGAGGCGTAATGGCAAAAGAACATTTAATTGACGTTCAACCTATTAAATCATTGAAAAAATTAAATGATATTAAATAGTCGTTGAAAAGACATTGCAGCAAAAGGGATTACATATTGTTCCGGTTAGGCATTAATACTGGTTTGTATGTATCTAATCCATTATCGTTAAAGGATATTAAAGGTAAGACAAAGAGGCCTAGAAAAATACAGCTTAATAAGGCTGCAGATATGGTAGACATTGAAAGTGTAGATACTCATACCATGCGGAAAACATTCGGGTACTGGTTCTATAAACAGAGTAAAGACGTGGCTAAATTACAAATAATCCTTAACCATTCACACCCTGAAATTACTTTAAAGTACATTGGGATTACTGATGAAGAAATAGAAGACAGCTTAAATAACTTTGTACTATAGGAGGACGGACAAATGACACTAACTGAATACAATGCAAGGTATGAATATATCATTCACAGTAATATTTCTGACAGACAAAAGGCACTGAAATTAGCTGATTTAATGATTGATATGGAAGGACAACTAAGAAATGAAATAGGGGAGCATCAAAATAAAGAGGTAAATGCTTTGTATAGAAAAGTATCTCTTCTATCTAACTTGTTATAATCCAGCTTGAGACCTTGCCTTATGTGCAAGGTTCTTTTTTGTACTTGAAAGTAGTGAACACAATTGAAACTTGAATTAAATGCTTCGTTTATGTAAGCTCTTCCCTTATATTTTTGCATGTCGTAAATTAACCAATTAACAGGATGCACGTGGTCGTACCCCCTATCTCTCCCCCTTAAAACAACATGATGGGTTGTTAATATATCTCACAACTTATGATGGAAATGAAATTGATAACAATGTTTTTGGTTCTAGTGCAAAAATCATTTAATAGAGACATAGAACCTACACGAACGATTATGATGCAATTTCAAACAACTTATGGGTGAAGTTCTCCTTTTTTCATCATATGCATGGCTTCAACGCCACTCAATATAGAAGTCACTGTTTCATACGACTTGAATCCCAACATAGAACGCACACGTTTTTTAATGAAACGGTGATCTTGTTCCACTATATTATTGAGATATCTAACTTGCCTTATTTGTATGCCTTCAGGCATACTTTTCTCTTCTTTTAACTCTTGAATCGCTACGGGATAGGCTGGATTTTTGTCTACTGTTATAACACGAGGTTTACAAATAGGAGAAGCAGCCAAGGCTTTCTTAAAAAAGTGCTTGGCTGCTTGTTTATCTCTTGATTTACTTAAATAAAAGTCAATGATATTCCCTCCTGAATCGACTGCACGATATAAATACATCCATTGACCTTTTACTTTCACATACGTCTCATCGACTCTCCAGGAATCATTTGTTGTCTTAAGATGACGTCGTACTCTTTCGTCTAATTCAGGTCTATATTGATACACCCAACGCATAATGGTAGTGTGAGTGATAGACAAACCTCGTTCCTGGTTCTGGTGCAAAAATAAAGTAAAAAAGAAGGCAGCGTATCTATTCCTTAACGGAATCATGTCTTATGATGCTAGCCCAAACAATTGATGAATGAATTCTTTCTGATTTCGAACAGACTGATCCCGTAGATCTATTTGTTCTTTTTTAATCATATGCATAGCTTCCACTCCTGAAAGAATAAATGCAGCTGTTTCTATAGATTTGAAACCTAACATAGGGCGGACTCGCTTTTTAATAAACCGATGATCCTGTTCCACGATGTTGTTTAGATATTTTATTTGTGTGTCTTTCGGTACTTGTTTTTCTTCTTTTAGCTCCTCAATAGCTACTGGATAAGCCGGATTCTTATCTACAGTAATGACACGTGGTTTGGAAACATGCGAAAAAGCCAAGGCTTTCTTGAAAAAGCGCTTAGCTGCTTGTTTATCTCTTGATTCACTTAGATAAAAATCAATGGTATGCCCTTCTGAATCAACTGCACGATATAAATACATCCATTGACCTTCTACCTTGATATATGTCTCATCTACCCGCCAAGAATCGTTTGTTTTCTTAAAGTGACGGCGAACTCTCTTATCTAATTCAGGTCCATATTGATGGACCCAACGCATTATCGTGGTGTGGGCAATGGATAAGCCACGCTCCTCCATTATTTCTACGAGATCGCGAAAGCTTAAATTGTACCGGAGGTACCATCTCACTGTAAGCATGATAATTTCTGGTTGATAATGTTTCCACTTAAAAGCACTTGGCTTAATCATACTGACTCCACATCCTTTTTAGATTAGTAGTATCAGTATATCCATGTTTAGGAGATTACTAACAGATTAATTGAAGTTTTTGCACCAGAACCTTTTAAGCCTAGGTATGTATATAAATATTCTTCTTCAGTACAAAGAGCATCTATCAAAGTTAGAGACAGAGATAGACGCTCTCGCTAAAGAAATTGAAGAATATACTATTATCA
>NZ_JBALMU010000171.1:0-18361 GCF_036962285.1 Bacillus sp. JJ634 | reverse complement strand
GATTATCCTTTTTGTTGTGTTATATGACTTTGTTCACTATTAGGTTCGAACACTATTACTAATAAACGAGTACCTTACGCTTTTCCTATGATCGATCAAGTAATTGACAAGTTAACATCGCTTTGCCGACCAATTTTCCTTGATTAAATACTTCGACATCGACTTTCCCAAACTTCCGCCCAACATCTAGCACACGCGGCTGAACATCTAATGTACTATCAATTTGAACTGGTTTGATGAAGTAAATTGTCATATTTTCAACAACTAGATCTCCGCGCTTATAGTTTTTTAATATACGGTTCGCAGAGTCTGTAACTATTGTTGTAAACACCCCAGTCGAAATCGTTCCTAAATAGTTTGTCATTTGGGGTGTAACACCGTAGCTATAGACCTCTTCACCTTTCCCTCGACTTTCGGACATCACAAGCTGCCCTGTAATCGTATCATCAATCGTCTCTCCAACTTGAGGCTGCCGATGACTCATCTGCAACGCTTTCAAAACATCTTGACGACTAACAATCCCTTGTAACACAAGATTATCATTCACAACAGGAAGTAATTCAATCCCTTCCCATACCATCATATGCGCAGAAGAAGCAACGCTCATTTTATCTCCTACTGTCATCGGGTTTTTCGTCATAACTTTTTCAATCAACGTATCTTCTTCTTGTCCCATAATATCTTTCGATGTCACAATACCTTGCACTTTCATATTCTCATCGACAACTGGGAATCGACCATGACCTGTTTCCTGATTTAATTCATGCCATTTTTTCACGCAATCGTTCGAGGCTAAGAAGGAAGTCTCGTTAACTGGGGTTAAAATATCTTCCACCAACAAAATTTCCTTTTTAATTAGTTGATCGTAAATCGCACGGTTAATCATCGTCGCGACTGTAAATGTATCATACGTACTCGAAATGACAGGCATTTCTAATTCATCAGCCAGCTTTTTTACATGCTCTTCTGTATCAAAGCCACCTGTAATTAACACAGCCGCCCCAGCTTTTAATGCGTGCTCATGAGCTTGTGTTCGATTTCCGACAATTAATAAGTTTCCTGCTTCCGTATACCTCATCATCGCATCAAGCTTCATCGCCCCGATGACAAACTTATTTAATGTTTTATGAAGACCTGATTTTCCACCAAGCACTTGTCCGTCTACAATATTTACAACCTCTGCAAAGGTTAGCTTCTCAATATTTTCTTTTTTCTTTCTCTCAATTCGAATCGTGCCTACACGCTCAATCGAGCTTACATAGCCTTGGTTCTCAGCTTCCTTAATAGCACGGTAAGCTGTACCTTCACTAACATGCAATGCTTTAGCAATCTGTCGGACAGAAATTTTCTCTCCAACCGGCAGCTCATCAATATATTTTAAAATTTGTTCATGCTTAGTAGCCAAGCTCTTCACCCTTTTCACGGTATTCCTATTTTTTTATTATAAGGCGAAGTAGCGAATTTCACAAATCCTAGGAATAATGATGCATTTTTTTGTATTCCTTTTTCTTTATTGGCTTACGCTTTCCTTTCGGTGAATATAATAAAGCCGTTAAATTTCCAGCAATCGTACATAAAGCAAATAGGAGCCAGCTTGCCGCAAATAAACTCTCCGCTCCCCCTGCTTGTAACGACAAACGCGGCACCGCATAATACAGCATCACACCACATAGCAACAAACATAATAATAATCGCTGTTTCATCCTACTCCCCCTTTTTTTACATAAATATGCTTGTTTTATAAAAAAAGAAGCAGTCACATTCATTTAGAACGTGACTGCTTTTTGAATTATAGCTCGATGACATCTCCAACTTCCATAATCCTACCGTTTCCTGCTTCCAACAATTCAAGAAAGCGATTCGGATCTTGTTTAATCGGTGGGAATGTATTGTAATGAATAGGAACAACCGTTTTAGCTTGCAATAGTTTAGCTGCTACGGCTGCATCTTCTGGCCCCATCGTAAAATTATCACCAATTGGAATAAACGCTAAATCAATAGCATGTTTATCGCCTATTAACTTCATATCAGAGTACAATGCCGTATCCCCAGTATGGTAAATCGTTTTTCCTTCTGCTGAGAAAACCACTCCCGCAGGCATGCCTAGATAAATAATTTGCTCATCTTCTGTCATATAACCTGTACTATGAAAAGCAGGAGTTAATGTCACTTTGCCAAAATCAAATTCATAGCTCCCGCCAATATTCATACCGTGAGTACGTACTCCTTGCCAGCCTAGATAAGTCGCAAGTTCAGCAATCCCCACTACAAGTGCATCATGTTTCTTTGCAAGCTCAAGCGTATCACCAACATGATCGCTATGACCATGTGTCAAAATAATAACATCTGGCTTTACATCCTCAACACGTAAATCAGTTAATGAATTCCCCGTAATAAATGGATCAAATAAAATGGTTTTCCCATTTGTTTCAACTTGCACAACGGCATGTCCATGAAAAGATACTTTCATTCTTCCACACTCCTTATCTTTTTGTCCCTCTTACATATTCTTTTTTTATCTTACAAATCCTCTAACATTTACATTCATTTTATCTCTTGATAAGGTAAATCTATACTTTTTTGGAGGGATTTCTATGAATGATAGAATAACCGAATTACAAAGCTGGTTGCAAGTAAATAACCTAGACGCAGCTTTTCTAACAGCACCTGATACGATTTTTTATTGCAGTGGATTTCAAAGCGACCCACACGAAAGATTGCTAGCCCTCGTTATTTTTCAAAATCATGAGCCTTTCCTTTTGTGTCCGCAAATGGAGGTCGTAGAGGCGAAACGTGCCGGTTGGACCGCTGAAATTATTGGCTATAATGATATTGAAAACCCTTGGGAAAAAATGTCCGAATCTATGCGCAAAAGAAAACTAACACTGTCATACTTAGCCATTCAAAAAGAACATCTGAACGTCGAAAGAGTTGAACATCTCACACACTATTTCGCAGCTCCTGCTCTCGTTTCTGTCGAGGAAAAATTACGTCAAATGCGCATGATTAAAACAGAAAGTGAACTCAACAACTTACGCGAAGCCTGTCGTCTGGCTGACATGGCGGTGGACATTGGTGTTCATGAAATAAAAGAAGGAAAAACAGAAATAGAAATCGTTGCGGCCATTGAGTATGAAATGAAAAAAAGCGGCGTTCGTGATTTTTCTTTTTCCACTATGGTTCTCACAGGCACAAATACCGCTTCTCCGCATGGAACACCAGGAATGACAAAAATAAAGCGGGGTGACCTTGTCCTATTCGATTTAGGCATTGTGTATGAAGGATATTGCTCAGATATTACTCGAACAGTTGCCTATGGCGATATAAGCGACAAACAAGCGGATATATATGAAACCGTCCGAAGAGCTCAAGAAGCCGCTATTAGTGCAAGTAAACCAGGCGTAACATGCAAAGACATCGACATCACAGCACGAACAATCATCCGCGACAAAGGATATGGTACCTACTTCCCGCACCGCCTCGGTCATGGTCTTGGCCTCAGCGTTCATGAATACCCATCCTTAACCGAAACAAATGAACTTGTCTTACAACAAGGAATGGTGTATACAATTGAACCCGGCATCTATGTACCAAACATAGCAGGAGTTCGTATTGAAGATGATATTTATATCACCGACAAAGGCTGTGAAATATTAACAAAGTATCCGAAAGCGCTACAAATCATTCAATAATTGAATAATAAGGCGCTTTCAAAATTCACTAAATTGTTACAAATCATCCATAATTTTTACTGTATAATAGGAGTATAAAAGGGAGAGGGGATTATTACTATGAGTACTTATAAAAACATTTTAGTAGCTGTTGACGGCTCACAAGAAGCAGAATGGGCACTACAAAAAGCATTTACGATTGCCAAAAATAACGATGCTACACTCGTTTTAGCTCACGTAATTGACACAAGAAATTACCCAACAGTTGAAGCATATGACACAACGATTCGTGATCGTTCAGAAACATTTGCTAATGATTTGATTAAAAAATACAGAGAACAAGCAGAAGCAGCTGGCGTAACGAATGTTGTTGGTGATATTGTGTTTGGCTCTCCTAAAGGACAAATTTCAAAAGACCTACCGAAGAAACATAACATTGATTTAATTGTCTGTGGTGCAACAGGACTAAACGTTGTAGAACGTTTCCTAATTGGTAGTGTATCTGAAAGCGTTGTTCGCCACGCACGTTGTGACGTTATGATTGTCCGTACTGAAGAAGCATAAGCCAAATAAATAATCCTTAAATAAAAAATAAGCCTCTAGAACCCTTCCGGTAGCCAGAGGCTTGTTTTTATATCATTAAATAAAAAAATCTCGTCCACCAAAAAGGCAGCGAGATTTTTTATTATGCTTGTAAAAGCTTTTCGCCTTTTTCAATTGCAAGTTTTACTTGAGCAAAGCCCGTTCCACCCGCACTGTTACGGCGTTTAACTGCTTCATATGGGTTAAGAGCGACATAAATATCTTCTTCAAATAGTTGTGACGCTTCTTTAAACTGTTCTAATGAAAGATCTGCTAAATAACAGCCTTGTTGTACACAGAACAAGACAAGCTTCCCAACTACTTCATGTGCTTCTCTAAATGGCATTCCTTTTGAAGCTAAGTAGTCCGCTAGTTCTGTTGCATTGGAAAAGTCATTTTTCGTTGCTTTTTCCATAACATCCGTTCTGACTTTCATCGTAGAAATCATGCCAGCGAAGATTTTCAATGAACCAACAACCGTCTTAACTGTATCAAAAACGCCTTCCTTATCCTCTTGCATATCTTTGTTATACGCAAGTGGCAGACCTTTTAACACCGTTAATAACCCCGTTAAGTTCCCGTATACGCGACCTGTTTTACCGCGAATCAATTCGGCCATATCAGGATTTTTCTTCTGTGGCATAATACTGCTCCCTGTGGAGAAAGCATCATCTAATTCGATGAATTGGAACTCTTGGCTAGACCATAGAATAATCTCTTCACTAAAGCGTGATAGATGCATCATCATCGTTGCACTGTTGCTTAAAAACTCCAGCGCAAAATCGCGATCACTAACTGCATCTAAACTGTTTTCATAGATACCGTCGAACCCTAACAATTCCGCACTTAAATGACGATCGATTGGGAAAGTTGTCCCAGCGAGTGCACCTGCACCAAGCGGTGAAATATTAATTCGTTTTAAACTTTCTGTAAAGCGTTGTTTATCGCGCTCTAACATCCAGAAATAAGCCATTAAATGATGGGCAAACGAAATCGGCTGTGCACGTTGTAAATGTGTATAGCCAGGAATCAGCGTTTCTACATGTGCTTTTGCTTGTTCCAAAATCGCTTCTTGTAAGCCTTTAATTAACTTTACAACATCGTTCGTTTGATTGCGTAAATACAAGTGAAGATCCGTTGCAACTTGGTCATTACGGCTGCGACCTGTATGAAGCTTTCCACCAACTGGACCAATTTCATTAATTAGCATACTTTCAAGATTAAGATGGATATCTTCCATCTCAACCTTAAAAGTTAATTCACCGTTCTCTGCTTTCGCTTGTAAACCTTTTAGACCGGCAATAATTTTGTTTACATCTTCTTCTGGTAAGATTCCAGTCTGCTTGAGCATTGTAACGTGAGCCAGGCTGCCTTGAATATCTTCAAGAACAAGTTCCTGGTCAAATGAAATGGAAGCTCCAAACTCGTCTACCCATTCTTCAGCAGACTTTGTAAATCTTCCTCCCCAAAGTTTGCTGCTCACACTGTCACCTTCTTGTTGTTCACCATGCTGTTTACTGCTGTTGGAAGACCAAAGATTTTAATGAAACCAACCGCTGCATCGTGATCGAACTCATCTTCTTTTGTATATGTTGCTAATTTCTCATCATATAGAGAGTACTCAGATTTTCTTCCTTCTACAATCGCATGACCTTTAAAGAATTTCACACGTACTGTACCTGTTACAGTTTTTTGTGTTTCTGCTAAGAACGCAACCAATGCATTACGAAGCGGAGAGAACCAAAGACCATCATAAATCAATTCTGAAAGTTTCTTTTCAATAACTGGTTTAAAATGAGCTACATCTTTAACAAGTGTAATATCTTCTAACTCTTTGTGCGCTTTAATTAATGTCATAGCAGCAGGAGCTTCGTATACTTCACGTGATTTAATACCAACTAAACGGTTTTCTACGTGATCAATACGTCCAACACCGTGTTTACCAGCAATTGCATTTAATTCAAGAATTAGTTCAGCTAGTTTATAAGACTTTCCGTCTAGTGTAACTGGAACACCTTGTTCAAAGCCAATTTCCACAACGTCTGGAGTGTCAGGAGTATTTTCTAAAGCAGTTGTTAATTCATATGCATCTTCAGGTGGTGCTGCCCATGGATCTTCAAGAATTCCACATTCATTTGCTCTTCCCCATAGGTTTTGGTCAATTGAATATGGACTTGCTAAGCCGATTGGAACAGGAATACCATTCTCTTGTGCATATTCAATTTCTTCTTCACGAGACCATTTCCACTCACGAACTGGTGCAAGAACTTCTAAATCTGGATTTAACGCTTTAATAGAAACTTCGAAACGCACTTGGTCATTACCTTTTCCCGTACATCCATGTGCTACTGCAACTGCATTTTCAGCTTCTGCAACTTCCACCAATTTTTTTGCAATAAGTGGACGAGAAAGAGCTGATACTAGTGGATATTTTTGTTCATATAAAGTGTGTGCTTGAAGAGAAATTAATGCATATTCTTCTGCAAATTCATCTTTCGCATCAATTACATATGAACTAACTGCACCAACTGTAATCGCTTTTTCTTTAATAAAGTCAAGATCTTTTCCTTCTCCAACATCTAAACAACAAGCTACTACATCGTACCCTTGATTTTGTAACCATTTAATTGCAACGGAAGTATCAAGACCTCCGGAATATGCTAAAACAATCTTTGGATTTGCCATTTTTTCATCGTCCCTTTCGTTGTGAATAAAAATTCATACGTTGTTATTTTTATTCAATCTCTGATTAAAACTATACTAGCTTTATAAAAGGAATGCAAGGTCTTTTTTTGGAATTTAAATAATAATTTATTAACAATTTTAAACACTTGAATCCATAGTCGTGCAGCCCAAAATATTGTACACTAATACTATAAAAATTCAAGATAGGAGCAGCCACAATGAGTGAATTATTTATCTTTGATGAACGCCTTGGAATCGCTCTCCCCTCTCTTAACCAAGACTGGGATGAATATGAACATGATGTACAACAACAAATTCTTCTGCAATGGGAAAACATTCGCGGCAGCATTCCAGATCGAATACGTGATTTAGAATCCATTATTAATCAAAAACAAGATGCACTTTCGAATGAAAATAACTTTTCCCGTTCCTGTGAACTTAATACAGAAATCGCTGAAATGGCTTCCATCATTAACGACCTCTGGCTTTGGTATCGTACTAATCAACATATAAGCAGTAAAAGACATACTTAAGAAGGCTACCTAAAAAAATTTAGGTAGCCTCTTTATAGTATGAAAAAAGTATATCTAATGGAACTGAAGGAACAAACAGATCTTCGCCAGCTCTGGTACATGCCAAACTAAACATCGCCATCTGCTAAAGAAATCCCGCATAAATATTAAGGCAACTTAATTAAAATACTTCGCTAAAATATCACCGAGTATATTAATCCCTAAAACAAATGCTCCAACAACTACAGTTAAAACGAGGAAATCAAAAATATCGAATTCAAGCAAGATGCCACCTCATAACATTGTATTTTCCCATTCTTACATCATATATCAAATCGCTAGGGGCTCTCTTTCCAAGTTACTCTTTAAGGTGTTTTTCATACAAATAGCGATATTGATAAAACTTTTGGGCAAATTCACTAACATTACGGGTCACCTGATAATTCATACCGGCTCCGATTGCCATACTAATGAGTGGGATACCTTGAAACTGCTTTTTACGAAACATCGAAATCGCTACTGCTTTCAACAACTGTTTTAATGGTTGCTCCATCCAACTTGTATTCGTTAACTCTTCATCCCCGACATAAAAATAATCATCTTCCTTAAGCTTCATTTCCTGAATTAATTCTTCCCAAGCCGCTCCTTGAAGTCGCTTCGGCATCATCCCTGCATGAAACACTTTAAGGGCAAGCATCATCTCTACCGGTGTATTCACCTCATACCCATAGGTCATCGCAATCAACTGAACAATGCGAACATTAATAACCGTCATCGCCGGAATATCCCCGCCAAGCAGGAGCAGCCCCCCCGAACCACTCGCTCCGCCTTGAGTAAAAGAATAAAGCCGATGCTTCGCAATTTGTTGATCGGCTATGTAATTTAACTGATCAATTGTTAACTGATTCAAATCTGTAATGGTTGTAATCTGTTCATCGAATACACGGGCAGAAGCTAAAATTCTTTCTCTTGCATCGAGCTGAATTTGTGAGCTTTGTACAATGGCATGTAAATGAAATAACCAATTATCTAGCTTGGTGAAAAACTGTTCTTTTGTTTTTTCGGGAAGAAGTGAAAACGTCAGCTCTAACCATTTATCGTATAACACCGCTAAATCTGTTGACTCATACTGTGAAAGTTTCTTTTCCCAAACGCTAAGTTCATTCCAAATTGCCTCTTCACGAACGGTCAATCCCATCGTTGAAACCTCCTTTTAAACCGAATCCCTTCTGCTTCAGCCTTATATCCCTCAACAAAATCACCATTTATTAACTATTCAGCAAATGATTGGACTTTTTTGTAGTATACCATAGTAAAGTTACTAATTTAAAAAATTGTCTATGTTGCAGAATACTTTTAGGAGGTTCTTCATTATTATTTAACAGTTCTAAAACATGAAACGGAATGAATTCATACAAAAAGCCTCCTTTCCAGAAGAAAAGAAGGCTAAGATTTAAACATTAACTTTTTGTTGAGAAGCAATCGCAGCTGCATCACGTGCAATCATTACTTCTTCGTTTGTTGGAATAATCATAATTTTCACTGGAGAGAAAGATGAATTAATAAATGCTTCTTCACCATGAATCAAATTTAATTCCTCATCCCAGTATACACCCATAAATTCAAGCCCTTCTAGAATTCTAGCACGAATCGTATGGCTATTTTCACCAATTCCTGCCGTGAAGATAATCCCATCGACTCCGCCCATTCTAGCAGCATATGAACCTATATATTTATGAATACGATCTGCAAACACTTCAAGTGCTAGTTCAGCCCGTTCGTCTCCTTCATTAGCTGCATCTTGAATGTCACGTAAATCACTCGAAAAACCAGATAAAGCAAGAACTCCACTTTGCTTATTTAATACATCTAGTACCTCATCCGCTGTTTTCCCGGATTTCTCCATTATATACGGAATAAGAGCTGGATCAATATCACCTGAACGTGTTCCCATTGTTACACCTGCAAGCGGGGTAAAGCCCATAGAGGTATCAATTGACTTCCCACCCTTAATCGCCGTAATACTTGCACCATTTCCAAGATGACATGAAATTAAGCGTACTTCCTCAATAGGTCGTCCCATCATCTCAGCGGCCCGCTGTGATACATATTTATGGGATGTGCCATGGAACCCGTATTTTCTAATTCCATAATTTTCGTAATATTCATACGGCAAACTGTACATATAGGCGCTGCTTGGCATTGTTTGATGGAATGCTGTATCAAACACGGCTACCGCTGGAGTATCTCCTAGAATACGTTGGAACGCTATAATACCAGTGATATTAGCAGGGTTATGAAGAGGAGCTAACTCTGAAAGTCTCTCTAACTCTTCAATTACTTCTTCTGTAATTAACACGGAATCACTAAATACTTCACCACCATGAACTACTCGATGACCAACTCCATTAATCTCCTCAAATGAGCTGATTACTTGATGTTGAATTAATTTCTCTAGTAATAATTCCACCGCGACCTCATGGTTGGGGATATGTAACGTTTCCATTACTTTTTGTCCTCGAACTGTCAAATTAAACACAGAATCTTTCAGACCAATCCTCTCAACATATCCCTTTGTAATTACAGTTTCACTCGGCATCTCAAAAAGCTGAAACTTTAAAGAAGAGCTGCCCGCATTAATCGCCATTATTTTAGACATCCAATTCACTCCTTTACTATAATAGCTTGCCTACTGTTACAGTATGTCGTCTCTATTTGTGTAGTATTATGTCTAATTTTATCATGGTAAGCGCATACATCCAAACAATTTTTTTATGAAGCATACCTAAAAAAAAGCCAATACCTTGATGGCACTGGCTTTTTAGCTCACAAAAATTTTTTTTCTGTTTCAAACCAAGCATCTATCTGTTGCACAACAGAGTGGGTTGCTTCAAAATTCGACAGCTTTGGCAATTGAACAAGAAGCGCTTTTTTCGGTGCTTCAATTCCCTCTTTTTTCTTCTGTAAAAGTAAGATACTCTTTGCTGCCGCTTCGCTCTTAAACATCGAAAGCGGCAGCTGAACCATTCCTTGAATATGCGTAGAGGATTTCAAATATTGATTCAACTTCGGTGCTTCTTCCGTTACAAAAATATTATTAGGCACTATAAAAAATAAGTAGCCTCCATCCTTCGTATGCCGCACACTTTGCTCAATAAACAAATGATGTGCATAAGAATGACCTTGATCCGCTTTTAATTCATAATCAGCGGCTCTCACATCATTTGGATAATACCCGACTGGTAAATCGCTCACTACGACATCGACAGGATCGATGAATAACGGCTCTAGACTATCTTGATTATAAAATTGAACAGGATGCTCTTGTAAATTAGCCCCTGAGTAAGCAAGGGCTAGCAGCGTCTCATCAATCTCTACTCCAGAAGCATTAATTTCTTGCTCTGAAAGCTGATTCAATATCGTGAATAACAAGTTTCCTGTCCCAACGGCTGGGTCTAAAACCGTAAAATCCTTTTGATTTTTTGTAAACTTTCCTACTAAATAGCTGACGAACAAGCCAACCGCATCAGGGGTCATCTGGTGATTCGGTTGTACATTTTGCTGCATGCCTTTTAAAATCGCTAGCTGATAAGCCTTACGAATCGTTTCTTTATTATATTTTTCAGGCGCAAAAGCCTCACAATGCTTCGTCAATCGCTTCTTCGATAATTCACTTACTTCTTCTTGAATAACTTTTCCGTGGAAAAAGTTTTCACCCGTTTCTCCGAGTGCATCTAAATATGTGCAAGAAAGTTCTTCTTGTAAAATTTGTGTCGTTTCATCGAATGCTTGAAATAATTGTTCAACTGGGGTCATTTTCACTTCATAATTCCTCCTGTTTTCTGCTTTGTCTATTTTATAGCGAAGAACGAATGGATACAAGCGTAGAGGTTGTTTTAGATGGATTAGCAGAATTCTTCATTGCAACAAATAACACGCGAGCGCCTTAATTAGTCCCCGAAAGCTGCTTGCACTGGATGCCGAAATGCTTATCTTAAACTCAAAAAAAGGCTGTACCAAAGATATCCTTTGGGACAACCTCTTTCCTCACTTACTTATTTTGCGGCTTTCGCTGCTTCAAGTGCTGCTTCATAATTTGGATGATTTGTTCCTTCTGAAACATACTCTGCATAAACGATTTCATCGTTGCTATCAACAACAAAAACCGAACGTGCTAGGAGACGAAGCTCTTTCATCACTACGCCGTATGCTTCCCCGAATGAAAGGTCACGGTGATCAGAAAGTGTTTGAACATTTTCTAAACCGCTTGCTGCACACCAACGCTTTTGTGCAAATGGAAGATCGACAGAAATCGTCAATACCTCTACATTCCCTAACGTAGATGCTGCTTCATTAAATTTTCTTGTTTGTTGATCACAAACACCTGTATCAATTGATGGAACAACGGAAATAATACGCACTTTCCCTTTTGAATCACTTAAAGAAACAGGTGTCAAATTGTTAGCCAACACCGTAAAGTTTGGTGCTTTATCTCCTACCTTTACTTCTGTACCAACTAAAGTAATCGGATTATTAATAAATGTAACTGTTGCCATTTTCTATTCCTCCTTTATAGACTATATGTACAAATTTAATAATAGGGGGTTTACCGTATTTTTGCAATTAATAAGAAAAGTATGAGATACGCGGCTAGCAGCGACGCTTTTTTTCTTCCAAAGCGTCGCTATCTTTTAAGGAATACTGTAGGGATTTTCTCAAAAAAGAAGAACCCGGCTTATGCCGAGTCATCGTTAAAAATCTAATTCCTGCTTTGGTGTTGGTGGTGTTGGTTTTGCTTGTTGTGTCTTAGCTTTAGAATCATTCTTTGACATCATTGATTGGATTTTATCTACAACTTGCGGTGCTAAATCTAACATTTTCTCTAGCAAATGTGTTCCCTCATCAAGATGAATCATTTTGACTCCTGAAGAACCAACGATTAGAAATGCAATAGGAGTAATGGAGACACCGCCCCCGCTACCGCCACCAAATGGCTGTTTAGAAGAGCCTTGCTGACCTTGACCGTTATTATCAAGAGTAAATTCACTACCACCTGCAGCAAAGCCAAAACCAACCTTTGAGACAGTTAAAATAACACTTCCATCCGGAGTTTCCACTGGATCACCAATAATGGTGTTAACATCTACCATCTCTTTCAAATTTTCCATTGCAGCTGTCATTAAGCCTTGAATCGGATGATCTGACATGTAAATTCCTCCACTCTACATCGATTGTTTGTTGGAATTGTTCGTTAGCTTCGCCAATGTTTTCGATTTAAACTTCACTTTAGAACCTTTCCAATAGCGAAGCATTTTGATTCCAGTCAAGATAGCTTGCCCGATTTGAAATTGGAATATGCAAGAAATATATGTTTCTGCTCGATGACTTTGAAAATCCGGTGTAATTGAATAAATAGGCATAACCCGAAAGCGTAAAAAGTTCGTTAATAAACCAATAATGGTACTTTTTAAAGTCCAACATCCTCCCACAACCACTCCTGTATGAGCAGCATCTCCCATTCCAACCACACTGCGCCATTCAAACTGTTTGACTTGAACTTTTCTAAGAAACTTTCGTACAATCTTATGAAAATTAACTACATGCTCAAGCATACTTTTTATATCCTGCAAAAAATGAATAAGTTCTTTCGGCGTAAAGCGCATATTTTCCTCTTGTTTTGTTTCATTGCTCGTTCCTTTTTCTTCCTTCACCTTGACCGAAGCGGAGTCCGCGTCTACTTGAATAACAGGTACCTTCACCGTATATCGAAGCAACCCAAACCATGCGGATAATTTCAACACCAATTCGTCATTCGTATGAGCATGTTGGTAACGGAATACTACCTTAATCTTCGTAATTATAATCAGTACTAATAGAGCAATTAATAAAAGACCTACAAACAGCACCCACTTCATCCGCTCAACACCCCTTCAGCCCTCCATTATCTCCTAGAGGAGATGAAAATAAACGTCAGAAAAGCGCACTTCCCTCTCGTTTCCTGGAGTTAGAGCAACCTCACACAAAGAGGTCAAAAAATCGTGTTATCCATCATATTGTTTAATGAAGCTAAAAAAGACTCCGACACTAAAGTACCAGAGTCCTTCTTCTATTATCGTTTTACTAACACAACACTCGTATCAGCGAAAATATCATGCAATCCTTGCTTTCTTGGCAATAGCCCAACAATGAGATAACCAACGACAGTAAACTTCGAAATAAAACGACCGATACATTCTCTAAATAAGAGCGTTCCCCACGTCATATGTTCTTCTTTTAAAGCAACCACCTGCAAGCCAAAAATCATCTTACCAAGCGTTTGGCGGAAAAACTTTGTCATCAGCACAAAATATAAATAAAATACAATCGTCGTACAAATTACTTCTCCAGATAAAAAGGAATAGCTATCCCCCTGATCCATTAAGGTGAAAATCGGATGAATCAAGATTCTATTTAAACTACCGATGATGAGTAAATCCGCTAGATACGCCCAAAATCTCATCCAAAAACCCGCAAACTCAAAAGATGCAGGTTCACTTGTTTGAATATCTTCTTGAATCGGTATTGAAATAGCCATTTTTTCATTATCGTTTACTTCCGTGGAATGGAGTAACTCTTCCTGATTTGGATTATTTTGTTCCGTCATCCTAACGCCTCCTATTCCGCATATAAGTACATGAGACGTGGAGAATTAGAAGATGTGAGGACCTTTGTTAAAATCGCCGTTTCCGCATCTACTCCCATTACTTTTTGAGCACTCATGCTTAAGAATGAACTCAAGTTTGCTTCATCTGTATAACGAATGACTTGTGCATCTTTTAACTTCAAATCTGTTTTGATTCCGGCAATTACGTCATCCAAACGACCGATTTCATCGACTAATGCAACTTGTTTCGCTTGACGTCCATCATAAATGCGGCCATCCGCAAGTTTACGGACTTCTTTCTCTGACATGCCACGACCTTGTGCAATCACCCGAACAAACTCGTTATACATATTGTCTACCATCGATTGCAAAATTTTTCGTTCCTCCGCTGTCATTTCACGTGTTGGACTCATAATATCCTTATACGGTCCACTTTTAATGGTTTCAAATTCTACACCGTACTTCTCTGCCAATTTTTCATAATTATACCCTTGCATAATAACACCAAGTGAACCTGTTAACGTTTCATTACTTGCATAAATTTTATCTGCCGGAGCAGAAATATAATATCCGCCTGAGGCTGCCATCGACCCCATCGATACATAAACAGGTTTCCCCGTTTCCTTAAGCGCTAAAATTTTATCATAGATTTCCGCACTTTCTAACACGCCCCCACCAGGAGAATTCACTCGTAAAATAATCCCTTTAATCGTATCATCCTCTGCTGCCATATCCAATTTCTTCAGGAACGAACGATGATTGTATGTACTTCCTGCTCCAAAAATAGAATAGTCCTCTCCTGTATCTAAAATCGTCCCTTCCACATCAAAGATGGCAATTTTATTAAATACATCGTCACCTTCTACTACTTCTTCGTAAAAACTACTCTCTCCCGTAGCAAAAAGATCTTCAAATACACTTTTCGTATCAGCTGAAAAAAAGAATGTAGCGGCACTCACTCCTATAGATACGAAAAAAAGTAAAGCAGCAATCCCTAAAGCTGCCCAACGTTTCCCATTCATTGGCTTTCCTCCCTTTATTATGTACTATCCATTAGTATATACGAATCCCTCTTAAAAAAGTTTCAAATCAATATTTATATCCCTTTATGCTCCCATTTTTCCATGCTTCTTCATTTTTGCTGCGGTTGCTTTTCCCCATTTTGTCACAGAAAGCGTATAAATAATGAGCGCAGACCAAATAAATAAAAACGCCAGCATATGCGCTTTCGTAAACGTTTCATGATACACAAACACACCAATCAATAACGATAAGGTTGGAGCAATATATTGAAGAATACCTAGTAAAGATAACGACACTTTTTGAGCGCCCTTTGCAAAATAGAGAAGAGGTAGGGCAGTGACTATTCCGCCGCCAATTAACAAAAGGCTTGTTGGTTTAGAATCGAAAAATCGAGACTCTGATTGAATCATTAAATACATCCAGTACCCTAATGCAATCGGTGCCATCATAACTGTTTCCAGAGTTAGTCCAATTGCTGCTTCCGTTTGAATCATTTTTTTAGCTAATCCATATAAACCAAATGTAATAGCTAACACAAGCGAAACCCATGGAATCGAGCCAAAGTGAATCCCTAAAATTAGAACACCTACGCCCGCAAGCATAAAGGCAAACGTTTGAGCACGACTTAATTGTTCCTTTAATACAAGCACTCCCAATAACACACTAACGAGCGGATTAATATAATATCCAAGACTCGTTTCTAAAATTCTTCCTGCATTTACAGCCCAAATAAACACACCCCAATTAGCACTTATTAAAACAGAAGCAATAAATAACGCCCAAAACTTTTTAGGAGTTCGTACAATTTCTTTTGCATACGTAATAAAGGCCCTCCATTTTTTCGTCATGATTAATAAAACCACCATAAACAGAAAAGACCAAAACACTCGTTGGGCTAAAATTTCTCCTGAGGAAACCTCCTGTAATTGTTTCCAATAAATCGTTACAACTCCCCAAATTATATAAGAAAGCGCTGCGTATATAATGCCTTCCTTTTCTTGATCCAGTTTCATTCTAAGCCTTCTTCCTACAAACATTAATTTTTAACCTATTTTATTATAGACGATTTTATCATCTATGACTGTCATCACGACTTCAGTCTTTAATCATTCAGCTAGTCCTATTCTATTTCAGTCAATCCGTGTACCTCCATGCAATTCCCAGCGGGCGTAAGTGTACACTGCCTTTCACTGGCTATTAGTCTTCCCAACCTCTCATTGTGGAAACTCCTCACCTAAGCAAACGCTTGCCATTTCCAATAAGATACATGAGGACTGTTTACTACTCCCAAAACGTGACTAACCATCAATAAGGCTTCACTGGTGGAAGTTTATCTATATGATTTCAAAAAGAAGCCACCAATATCAAAATTGGCGGCTTCCAATACTTTATGAGTTAGATTGAGCTAATAACTCCTCTTGTTGACGTAATTCCACACGACGAATTTTTCCAGATGTCGTTTTTGGTAGATCATCAAGGAATTCAATTTTTCGTGGATATTTATAAGGAGCTGTTAACTCTTTTACATGTTCTTGCAAATCTTTTACTAAATTTGGAGCACTAGAGTCAACACCTTCTCGCAACACAACGAAAGCTTTTACGATATGTCCGCGTACTTCATCTGGTGAAGCTACAACCGCACATTCTTTTACAAAAGGATGCTTGATTAGAGCATCTTCTACCTCAAATGGCCCAATTGTATAGCCTGAACTAATGATAATATCATCAGAACGCCCTTCAAACCAATAATAACCTTCTTCATCCTTCTTCGCACGGTCTCCCGTAATATAATATTCACCACGGAACTGCATAGCTGTACGTTCTGGATCTTTATAGTAATTCTTAAATAGGGCAGGAGTATCCACGTGAACAGCAATGTCTCCTACTACTCCAACTGGACACGGATTACCATCTTCATCAATGATTTCTACCGTATTACCTGGAGTTGGTTTCCCCATTGACCCTGGTTTAATTTCCATTCCTTTTGTAACACCAATCAGCAATGTATTTTCCGTTTGACCATATCCATCACGTACTTCGACATTAAAGTGCTGTTTAAATACTTCAAATACTTTTTGGTTTAATGGTTCTCCTGCAGATACAGCGCTGCGCAACTGAGATAAATTATATTTTTCTAAATTATCGACTTTTGCTATCAATCGATATTCTGTTGGTGTACAGCACAATACATTTACCTTATAGTCTTCTAGAAGTTGCAAATATTTTTCCGGTTCAAATCTACCGTGATACACTAATCCTGTCGCTCCAGAACCAAGTATTGCTAAAAACGGGCTCCAAATCCACTTTTGCCATCCCGGCCCAGCCGTTGCCCATGCTACATCATTTTCATTAATGCCTAACCAATTTGCAGCAGACGTTTTTAGATGAGCATAAGCCCAGCCATGAGTATGTACAACACCTTTTGGATTTCCTGTCGTGCCTGATGTATATGATAAAAAGGCCATATCATCAGCCTTCGTATCAGCTAACGCTAGTTCTGACGAAGCTGTCTCAGCTAGTTCTTGTAAAGGTAACCAGCCCTCTTGTTGTTGTCCAACAACAAATTTTAAAATAGAGTCGTTCTCTTCAATTTGATTAAATTGATTTGTATACTCCTCATAGCTAATAATCGCTTTTACTTCTGCATGATTAAGGCGATATTGTAAATCTTTAGCACGGAACATTTCTGAACATGGGATGACAACTAAACCGATTTTCAAAGCCGCGAGATACACTTGGTACGCTTCTACTAAACGAGGAATAATAACAAGTACTGTGTCTCCCTTTTGCAGCCCTTGATTTAGGAAGGTATTACCAAATTTATTAGCATTTTTCATCAATTCAGTATAAGTCGTTGTTTTTTTATCACCAGATTCATTTTCCCATAATAGAGCAACTTTTGCCGGATCTGCTGCAAACTTTTCTACTTCACTAACTAAGTTATATTGTTGCGGTGCTAATAAATGCTCGCGTTTCATTCCGTTTCCCCCTCTAATAGCAAACTTATATATGTGTTACTATAACTTAATATTTATACCTGGTCATAATTTTATTATACACTAATTTCCTGTAAATTTTAAAATAATTATTTGCTATTGTATATGAACTTACTTATTTCAATTTGGTTTAGTTTGTTTTCAACACCTCCCTACTTATATACAAATATTTTACCATAAATTACATTTTTTTCAATAATAATTCCGAATTTTCCTAATTAATTGTTTTTATACCAAAATACTACATAT
>NZ_JBALMU010000170.1:0-1178 GCF_036962285.1 Bacillus sp. JJ634 | reverse complement strand
ATGAAATAAACCAGTGAAAAGTAGAGTGAGGGATAAAAATGAAAATTTGTACAATTGGATTAGGATATATAGGTCTGCCAACTTCTATTATGTTTGCAAAACATGCTGTGGAGGTAGTAGGAGTTGACATCAGTCCGAAGGTAATCGAATCATTAAATGGAGGGAAAATTCATATTGAAGAGCCAGGATTACAAGAGGCTTTAAATGAGGTCATTGAGAAAGGAACATTCCATGCCGCTTTACAGCCAGAAAAAGCGGATGCTTTTATTGTATCAGTTCCAACACCAAACCATGAAGATGAGTATAAATCATGTAATCTTTCTTATGTATTGAGTGCTGTGAAAAGTGTGATTCCCTATTTAGAAAAAGGAAATGTATTGATTGTTGAATCAACCATTGCTCCTAGAAGTATGGATGATGAAGTAAAACCATTAGTGGAACAAGCTGGATTTGTTGTCGGAGAAGATATTTTCTTAGTACATTGTCCAGAACGTGTACTTCCAGGTCAAATTCTACATGAATTAATTTACAATAACCGAATTGTCGGGGGAGTTACGCCGAACTGTACGGAAGCGGGTGCTATGGTTTATAGCACGTTTGTAAAAGGTGAAATTATAAAAACAAATGCTAAGACAGCTGAAATGTCTAAATTAATGGAGAACACCTTTAGAGATGTCAATATTGCATTAGCTAATGAATTAGCAAAAGTGTGTAATGAATTAGAAATTAATGCCTTAGATGTTATTCAAATGGCGAACAAGCATCCAAGGGTTAATCTCCATACACCAGGACCTGGCGTTGGTGGCCATTGCTTAGCAGTTGACCCCTATTTTATCGTAGCAAAAGTACCACAAACAGCTCAACTTATTAATTTAGCTCGAAAAATTAACTGCTCAATGCCTGAATATGTAGTAGAGAACGTAAATAAATTAATGGACAATGTTCAGGGGAAAGTAGTGTCTGTGTTTGGGTTAACATACAAAGGAAATGTAGATGATATTCGTGAAAGCCCTGCATTAGAGATTTACGAAATGCTAAAAGCACAAGATAAATATGAGGTAAGAGCGTTTGATCCACATGTAAAAGCAGATTTTATAATTGAAAATATAGAAAATGCAGTAAATGGATCTGATTTAATTTTAATTTTGTCGGATCATAATGAATTTAAAGAGTTAGAC
>NZ_JBALMU010000169.1:0-3459 GCF_036962285.1 Bacillus sp. JJ634 | reverse complement strand
AAACATAATAGAAGTTGGCAGACCTATATATCCTAATCCAATTGTACAAATTTTCATTTTTATCCCTCACTCTACTTTTCACTGGTTTATTTCATAAAATATATCAAAGTATTGATTAACTCTCTTTAAAGACTTCACTTAATTTCATGGACAACTCTTTAACTAATTCGCTTACTTTTAGACTCTGAGCCGTTCCTCTCTTCTCCCACTTCTTTAAGCAGGCAATAAAAAGCTTATTTAGTTATATTTGGTATAATGACCACCATTTCTCTAAAGCTAATGAAATCACGACTTATTTCATCATCATTTTACAATAATGACACTAACTACTTACTATTCGGTAAATGGCAAAAGGAGACTCGATTAGGTTCTCAACCTTAGCGTGTACACCATCTCGACTCAGTTGTTGCCATATCTAATTCTGCAAGATGTAAATTTATATAATTTAAAACAGTTGCTTTACCAAGTCTCTAATCTCATACCCATTTGGGTTCTTTTCCTGCCATCTCCATGCATCTATACACATTTCCTCGATTCCCTTTTCAGCAACCCACCCTAATTCTTCCCTTGCTTTTGTTGGATCAGCATAACAACTTGCTACATCACCAGATCTAGGTTCAACAATCTTATAAGGAACCTTTTTTCCAGATGCTTTTTCAAAGGCAGCAACCATTTCAAGTACACTATAACCTTTTCCAGTTCCAAGATTATAGGCGTTCACACCTGTAGTAGTCAAAATCTTTTCTAGTGCCTTTAAATGTCCTTTAGCTAAATCTACTACATGAATATAATCTCTTACTCCCGTTCCATCAATGGTTGGATAGTCATTTCCAAATATATTTAATTCCTTTAGTTTCCCAACTGCTACTTGTGTGATATATGGCATTAGATTGTTAGGGATACCATTTGGATCTTCGCCAATTCTTCCACTGTGATGAGCTCCAATCGGGTTGAAGTAACGTAAAAGAGAAATACTCCAATTATGATCTGAGTAATGGAGATCACGAAGAATTTCTTCAATCATTAGTTTTGTTCGGCCATATGGATTTGTTGATCCCAGAGGAAAATTCTCAGAAATAGGAACACTTTCTGGCACACCATAGACAGTAGCAGATGAACTAAACACCATTTTATTTACACCGCGCTTGTTCATGATCTCGCAAAGCATAAGTGTACCAGTTATATTATTATGATAATAATGGAGCGGAATTTGAACTGATTCTCCTACAGCCTTAAGTCCAGCAAAATGAATCACTGCATCAATGGTATTTTCAGCAAATACAGTTTCCAAACCAATTCTATCAAGTATATCCACTTTATAAAAAGTAATATCTTTCTCCATTATTTCTTTAACTCGAGACAAAGATTCAATCTTGCTATTAGATAGGTTATCTACTACGACTACCTCATACCCAGCGTTTAATAACTCAACACATGTATGACTACCAATATAGCCTGCTCCTCCTGTTACTAATATTGCCATTACCATATCCCTCCTGATATTATTATCTGACAATTCTAATTTCTTTAATATTCGATAATTTGTTTACCTTCTCTCCATAACCAAAAGGCTCTGATGGATACGCCATGCAGAGCTTTTAAACGTTAAAATATATAAAAACTAATTCTCTTATGTTCTACAAATCTCGAAATGACTCGAGTGATCGCAGTGATAGAAACCCCTATTAGATATCAAGACTGAAAAGAAGCAAAAGAACCGTCCCCTTGCTTCTCATCCACTCTTTGCAAATCTAATATTAGCAGACCTATATAGCTAAGCGCGATAACATTAATGATAGACATTGATTTCATTCTCCTTTGTTTAAAGCTCTCCATTGCTTCTTTATTTTTCTTAAGAAAATAGACAAATATAGTAGTGCCCATAAAAGCCCAAGAATTATTGACTCGAATAAACTACCAATTGTTGAATCTAGAGGTATGAAAATTTTTACTTTGTAAAAAAGTAAACCTAAAATAAAATTTACAACTGTAATTAAACCTAAACTTCTCCAAGGAAATACCTTTGAAAAATTTACACCAATAATTTTTGCAGTATAAACAAGTTGAATCATATTAATAATAAATTGACTTAAAAGCGTTGCAACTGCAGGTCCAATAAATCCAATACTTTTAAACATTATATAGCTCAATACAATATTTAAGCCAAGCGAAATTATTGAACTATAAAAAATAAATTTTGTTTTCCCTTTTGCATTTAACATCATTCCAAAGTAGGTAAATCTTAACAAGGTTAACAAACAATATACTCTGAAAACTGAAACACCCGATAAAAATTTTTCGGAATATAAGAAATTCATAACATCTGTTGCAAAAACAAAAACAGCTGTAACAAGAAAACACATAATAATAAACGATAACACCATACTATAGCCCCAAAGATCTACTGCAATTTGATTTTCTCCCTTTTTAAGTAAACGGGCTAATTGTGGTATTAATAAAGCTGTAAATGATGTTGCCACAATTGTCATGGGCAATTCTCTTGATGCATTAGTATAGATTGCCAATTTGTCTGTACCTAAGAAATTCCCAATCATTAATTTATCAAGTTCAATATTCAATGTTCCTACAACTGATGCAAGACCTATTGGAATTGAAAAGGTCAGCATCTTTTTAATAATAGCTCTATCAAATGTTACAATAAGCTTTCCGGATATATTCTTTACAATATAATAGATACTTATTGCAAATAGAGTTTCAACCAAAATAAATAAAAACATATAGGTTTGAAAACCCCATTCACAAATTTGAACAATCAGTAGTATGAGGAGTAAAGAAATACCATTTGCTACCCTATATATCATTATTAGAGAAACTCTTTTATATACAATTAAAACATTATCTATACTAGACATGATAATTTTCGTCCAAGGGAATACAGCTAAAAAATAAATAAAGTTTTTAAGCAACGGATTATCAAAATACTGTACTAACAAAGGTGTTGAACAAACCAAAACAAGACCAACAATAATGCTTAGTATAGTGTTTAATGAATAATAGACAGAAAGGAACTTTTGCCTTTCTTCGACTGTTTCTGAACGTGCAAGAAAGTAGTTAATACTATTCGGCAATCCAAGCATCAATAAAGATGTCATCAGATTAGTAACCAATAGTATTTGAGAATAGGTACCGTACTCGTCTAAAGTCAAAAACCTTGACAACAGCATAACTGATACTAATGATATCGCTAGTGTAATGACCTTCGAAGTTGTTAGTTTTATTGCATCTCCACCAAGAGAATCTTTATTACTGTCCATAATTGATATTGCTCCTTATTGAAACCTGCTTAAAAATATTAATTAAATCAAGTTATTTCAAAAATACCTTTGTCAATTAACAGACATAACACTTATATCATAAGCACTTCTTACTCACAATATCTTCTGTATGAAATTTGTATTATATTCTATCAAACAAGAATTAATTCATATGCATTAAAAC
>NZ_JBALMU010000168.1:1113-4172 GCF_036962285.1 Bacillus sp. JJ634 | reverse complement strand
CTTTACAGGTTCAATAGAACGAACTTCTTTAAATAGAGAAGATAAATACTCTAACGCTTTCTCTGTTTTCCCTAATTTGAGAAGACCATGTAAAACCTGAATATGATTTGTAAAATCATGTCTTAAAGATTGAACAGAAGATATTAACGTTCTAATTTCTGTTTGATATGTATCCTCGGTATCTTCAATTTCCTTTGTTGTTTCTCTTTGATACCATCTCTGCATGACAAAAAAGGATCCTAATACGATTAATACAAATACAGCGTTAAAAGCAAGATTAGAAATACTATTTTTCAGCACTTTATTTTCTATACTATTGAGTGTATCCGCGCTTATATCAATTCCTAAATATCCAATAATTTTACCTTCATGATCCTTAATCGGGGCTCCAACCGATAAATAGTCTTCATATTTAGAGTCCTTAAGCACTCCTGTAACATATGTCTTTCCCTCATACGCTCGTTTCACTTGTTCTTCTGGTACGGTACAAGCCTCTCCTATCGGATAAGACTCTGCAGCTTCTTTAGGCATTCCCATAATCATAGCTGTCGACACTTTAGGATTATCAACAACAAGAGTGTATACATATAAAGCCCCTATTTTTTCTCTTGCATCATTTAAGTATTTTCTCGTTTCCCAGTATTCTTTGTTTTTTGTAGGATTAAGAAGGAACTGCTTATACGCTTCTACATCCATCGAAGCAGCGATTGACTTTGCTGCCTCCAGACTTTGATTTGCGATTGATTCCTCAACCGTTTTTTTTATTTTTACATAAGAAGTAAAGATATTTAAACTTATAAAAAAGAATAATAGAAAAACAGATAAGACCCAAATTAATTTTATTTTATTTACTTTCATACTAAATTGTACTTCCCCATCTTTTTATAGAATTGAACGGATTGATCATTTAACTACGCTGCCTCCGCTAATGCATCGGCCGAGTCCCAATAAAATGCTATATGATTTGCATGACATATCAAAGTCCCTATTGCGCAAAAGCAAGTCTATTTTACCGTATCCACTATGACCTTTTTGTTACATTCGATCCATAAGCTATAATTATAAAGGATGTATTAACTAAATGGAGAAAACATCGGAAGAAGAAAACAACTTTTCCTTGTTAAAAGAAAGATTGTTTTCTTTTTTGAGGTTACATCGATTGAAGATTCTACAGGTGATTACTGGAGTTGGCGGGGACATGCGTACACGTTTGGCGCCTTTCCTACAATTATCAAAAAGTAAACATCATTTAAGATTCTTATTTTCAACTGAACCTGCGTATTCTATCTTTCTTCACGCATTTTACTCTATAACTTCAAACCATAATGGAGACTGGTCCTCTGGATCTCCATTGTAATTGACCAGTATCTCTTCTCCCTCATGAATATCTTTCATGGCATAAAAGTCTATCGAGTGGTTTTCAATATTAGTAATATACCTCGCATTAGGAGTGTAGGAGTGATTGTATAAAGAACCGTATCCTAAAGCAAGAGCTTTATCCTCTCCCCAACGGAAGATATAGTTTGAAAGAATACACTCCCTCATTAGCTTCCATTCAATTTTAGGAATAACAATTACTGGCGCTTCCTCAATGAACTCGCCATTCTTAATATTACGGTCTGCAAATATCCCTCTACCATATTTCTTTGTATTTCTCATACTGATCGGTTCCAAAGGATTCCCTCCTTATGTTAAGTCCTTTAGATGCTCGCGAAGATACTTATTACGTTTGGATATAAACTCCAGAATAAGTTCCGGCTCATTAACAAATATATCGATGGACTTCTTTTTATAAGAGTCTAAAGTTATATAAGGGTGTATTTGTCTATGAAGGTTTGTAATTTTCGGTTCTAATGCCTCAGGTGTAAATGAGGTTTCTAATATTTCCTCAAGGAGAAGACGGTACTGATCCCGGAATACCTTTACATCAAGTAAACGTGCAGTTAGTGTATTATAGCCTTCAATGGGAACTTCATCGTATTCCATTATCTCTCCATCCCAATCCCTGCCCCACGTCGCATCATAATCCCAGGGAATTATTTGGAATAACCCACTTTCTCCATTTCGATATAGTGCATAATTGTGAATGAAACCATCAAAGTTCTGCGTACACACAATTCCACATAACCACAACAAATATTTTTCGACATCTAAGTATTTTGTAATTTCTTTACCAAAATCATTTCGTGAAATCGTATTAATTTTATATATGAGCATCTCTAAATCAAGGTCATCCTCAACCTTACCTAGTTTCCGTACATATCCGGATAGAAGAGAAGGTTTCGGATTCTCTTCCGGAGTTAATAAAGAAAAATTAGCATGGTATTCCGTCGCATAAAAAATTGAACCATATGGAAGCTGCCTTTTTTGTAAAAACCATTCATCGACCGACTCAATCTGTAAGTAGATCCCCATAGGCTTTCCATTAAGTTCAACGAAAACATGCTTACAATCAGGGGAAACACTCCCAATGTCTTGAAAAAAGTCAAAGGATAGCTTGTTTCGAATGAATGAGGGATCACTATATTCAGCATTAAGATGAATTTCACGCCCTGTAAATGTCTCGTTATATGTTCCAAAGTCGACTCTAAACGATTTTTGGGGAAAATTGCGTATGTGATCCCCACGATAAGTAATACCCATTTCGTATGGAATGTTGTTTACTAACAGCTTGGAAGGAAGAAGCTCCTCGTTCCAGATGTCGCTTTCCAGTACTTCAAGATACTTAGGCTCCAAAAAAATACTCATTGTAGGAATATTATGCTGCATAACATCATTCCCTCTTTTTTTTTACATTGTCATCTTATGAGAGAAGAATGGATTTGATAATAAAATAAATAAAAATAAATAAAACCTAGAACAAATAAAAAAAGAATTCATAAACTACATAACCTTACACTTTAAGGGAATTTTATGGAAAGGGGGTTCTACCGATGAGTGGAGCTCAAATTTTAGAGTTAATTGAAACAGCAAAAAAAACAGGTCTTGGTGAGTACTTAACTCAAAACCCAGTAGCAAAAGGTAAAGGAACTGGCAAGGGAACTGGCAAAGGGCCTGGT
>NZ_JBALMU010000168.1:0-1052 GCF_036962285.1 Bacillus sp. JJ634 | reverse complement strand
TGGCAAAGGGCCCGGTAAAAACTAATTTTAGCCTTATCCTGGCTGTCGGGAAATTCCCGGCAGCTGTTTTGTGTTTATTTAGAATCTACATTACCGTAAAATAATAATCCCCCTTATTAGACAAGTTCTAAAACCATTTCTAATAGGGGAGATTTATTGTTTCCACTGTATCACATCTATTTTCAATTTTTAGATGATCAAACGGCCCTATATCACGCCGATTTCCAATTGCGATTTCTCTAGACTAAAAGTGAACTTTACGACTAGCCTCTCTTTATTTTATATCATATAACTTACATTTATCGTAAAAACTCGTTTTACTAATTTCCAGCAGCAGAGCCGCTTCTAGCTTATTACCTTTCGTAACCGCTAAAGCATGTTCAATCGCTTGCTTTTCCACTTGCGCCAGCGTCTCCTTCAATGGCTGAACGAACGATGGTTCCGATGCTGACACAAGATTTGGAGAAACCTCTTGATCGGAGAAATGAATGGCGCTACCGTCCTCCGGCTCAAAATCGCGCAAATACAAAGGCAGGTGGGATACCTTAATCGTTTTACCGTCCAGCACATTAATCGAACGCTCCAAAACATTTTCCAATTCGCGAATGTTCCCCGGCCATGAGTGCTGCATCAGCCTTTCTTTTACTTCAGCAGACAGCTCAATGCTATTGCGATAAAATCTCGTCTCCAATTTTTTTAATAACCGTCTCGCAATCGGGGGGATATCTGCCTTTCTTTCCCTTAGCGGAGGAATATCAATTTTAATGACATTTAAGCGATAATATAAATCTTGACGGAACTCCCCTTTTTCAACCATCTTTTCTAAATCACGATGGGTGGCAGCGATAATCCGTACATCAACAGAGATTGACTTATAGCCGCCTACACGAACAACCTCTTTTTCCTGCAGCACCCTTAATAGTTTGCTTTGCATCGAGAGCGGCATGTCCCCAATTTCATCCAAGAAAAGCGTTCCTCCACCGGCCAGTTCGAACTGCCCCTTCTTACCGCCTTTTTTCGCACCTGTAAAAGCACCATCCTCATAGCCAAAC
>NZ_JBALMU010000167.1:13465-14842 GCF_036962285.1 Bacillus sp. JJ634 | reverse complement strand
TCTTTTTATGCTTTGTACATCTAACTTTGGGAGAAAAACTAGAACAAATAGAATTAATTAAAAACAACCCTTATATATTAACTTATATGGAGTTTTTCCTTTTATCCCATAATAGTTTAATATGGGATTTATATTATTATACTAAATTACATAAATATAAGAGATATTTTAATTGTTTTTGGAGGACAAAGCCTCGTAGCGAGGATAGCGTATCTGCAGGCTTGAAAAGCCGAAGTTCTTTAACAAAAAGAACGAACTTCTTACGAAGTAAAGAGCTATTAATAAGAACTAACTATATATAATTAAATAAACAGTTTATGAACAATAAAGTTCTTTAAAAATGAAGCCTAAATACTAACTATTGAGATTGTGAATAAATGTACTTAAAGTAACGGGGTTAGTGAAGGAATTGTCTTTAGCTTTTATTCAACAATCGGGCCATATTCTTGAATAACACATAGAAGATTGTGAAGGATTGTACTTACGCTAACTAGGTAGGGATGGTGCAATAAGAAACCTAACCAAAACACGATTTGATTAGGCTTTTAACTTGTTGTTTCGTTTGTCTTCACTTCCTGCATATGAATGACTAGTGATAACTTTGCTCCCATGCTTGTCCCTGAAGTAGGATGTAGTGTTACACTATGCGGTGCATTTCTTCGTAAGCAAACCGGAATTGTGCAAGAAATCCGGTGTCATCTGATCCCCAAACGGAAACCTCTACATTGTTTACATTTGTAGGGTGGTCTATTATGATGATGACTTCGAATGCACCCGAAGCCTCTGTATTGAACGAAGCGGTATTAGCTCCGCTGTTAGGTGGAACGTTTACGACTAGCTGACCACCTGGAATAAGCGTTCTGGTTCCCACTATGTCAATAACTCTTATCGTTACACTCGCGTTGCCGGTAGTGTTACGATTTAAAACAGTAACGCTTACAGAGTCAGCATCGGTAGTTAGTGATTGGTTATTAACCGGACCCGTGGTATAAATAGCTAGTACCATTTCAAATCACCTCCTATCTATTAGGATTACTATTATTCTATTCCACAGATTAACAAAGTGTTTAGGACAAATAGATTGGTATCTTTGTGAAATTTAATGGGAGTTTTTCTTTTGCGGAGTTCTTATTGAACGGGTGCTTTAGTAAAATTGCCGGAGAAGTCATTTTTGCGTTTCTTTCGTATTTTCTATATTCCACAATCGGGCGCGATTATTGAAGAAAATTAATATTTTTAAATGGCTATATTGCTAAGGTATCCTTATTGAAAAATTTACTAACTTTATTTACCCCCATCCAAAACAGGATAGGGGGTATGCATGTTTTAAGTAATCTTGGCATTTCCTTATTGCGAGTGGTGACAGCTTCGCTGGTG
>NZ_JBALMU010000167.1:5430-13438 GCF_036962285.1 Bacillus sp. JJ634 | reverse complement strand
GTCTTGATAACATCTTTAGGAATTTGGCCTTTTTTATTTTATTTAAAATAATGTATCTATTCATACTCTATATCTGCTGAAAGTTTTTTTGATTAATTTGGTTCTACATGTACATGAACATCGTATACTCCATAATCATTTATCATGACTTTTTCAATATGGGTTGCTATCTCGTGAGCCTCTTTAATATCTAGGGTAGAATTAACAAGAATTTCAACATCTATTACTTCGTTATTCCCATAGTTTCTTCCTTTAATCCCTTTTATTCCTTTAACTCCACCTACTTTTAATATTACATTTTTATACAGTTCTATTTTCTCTGGATCAAACCCATCCGAAAGTTCATGAGAAGCTTGTTTAAAAATATCCCAAGCTGTTTTACATATTAATAAACCTACAATAATAGCTGTTACTGTATCAAGCCAAGGCATATTTAATTGTGAACCGAAAATACCTACTGCAGTTCCTATACTTATCCAAGCATCTGAGATGTTATCTTTTGCAGCTGCCATAACTGATTTGCTATTAATTTTAATAGCTAGCTTTTTATTGTAGCGATAGACAAAATACATGACTAATGCAGAAAAAACACCCACATAAGCTGCTATTATGTCGGGTGACTCTTTCCCACCTTGAATCATTGAAGTAACAGCATCAAGCAATACTTGTATACCCACTGCTACCATAATAAATGAAGCAATCATTGATGCAATAGTTTCACTTTTCCAATGACCATACCCATGATCCTTATCAGGTGGTCTTTGTGAAAGCTTTAGTCCAATAAGTACAGCAATAGATGCAATGATATCGGTTGTATTATTTAGACCATCTGCTTTTAATGCAGCAGAGTCACTTATGTACCCAATAGCTAATTTTAAAACGGAAAGACAAATGTAAGCAATTATACTAATGATTGCTCCACGCTCTCCTAATTTAAGATTATTATATTTTATCTCTTCCAATAGTAATTCTCCCCTCAATCAAGTGCAAAATTATCATAACAGGTAAAATATAGGTGGGTCTAGAGCAACCTTTTTGCAAGACTCTATCTAGTCTGACCATATATAAATATTTTGTACTGGGGAAAAACCAACTGGGGTTTATTCTGTCACATTAGGAGGTAATTTGCGCTTATTTTAAGTACTATTTTGCACATCTAACCTTAAAACTCACTACCTTTATATGAGAAGATTAATAGATGTTACTTTCTCGTTAAGTGACAAAAAAGTTGTTTAAAACATAATAAAGTTGTTTAAAAAATGTGAGTCATTCTATTCAACAATCGGGTGCTTTTCTGAAACAAGGATTAGCGCTTTTTTTATTTAAGGGCCATTTTATTGAATATAATTCAATCCTACATAAAAAATAAATTGTGACAAGTTGATCCCCTAGATGCCCAAGAGGAGTTAAAAAAGTTGTATAAACTATTCATCTCTTTCTATATATCTTTAATTGTTCTCTCTTATTGCAACAGGAGGTTTTTGTAACATATCTGTTACATATTTTTTACATGAACGATAATGATAATCGTTATCGTTTATAGTATTATATCAATTAGTAATTATTTTTTAATATTTAGGAGGAAAAGTATGTTTATTGATTTTCTAAGAGAAAATAAAAAGATCTCTATACTTTTAGCTGTGCTACGTGTATATCTCGGATATACGTGGATTATGGCTGGTTGGGGAAAGGTAGCAAGCGGACAATTTGATGCTTCTGGTTTCTTACAGGGTGCGTTAGCTAAAGCAACAGGAGAACACCCAGCTGTTCAGGGGTGGTGGGTTGTTTTTCTAGAAAACGTAGCCATTCCTAATGTAGAGATATTCAATACTTTAGTACCTTGGGGAGAATTACTAGTGGGAATAGGTTTATTGGTGGGTTGTTTCACTAAAACAGCAGTATTATTTGGACTGATTATGAACTTCTCTTATCTGTTTAGCGGTACGACAAGTGCCAATCCACAACTTGTTTTATTATCTATGTTTATTCTCGTTTCTGCTGTGAATGCAGGAAAATATGGGATTGATGGTATGATTATGCCAACTCTTAAAGAAAAACTATTTGTCAACAAAAAAAGAGAGGAAAGAGCTGCGGCTTAGTTATAAGTAGTTTGGTGTTGAACTAACTTGTGCTTATATAAAGTATCATCGAAAAAAATAGAAAGCACCTTTAACCTTTGTGTATATGTATACTAGAAAAGTAGTTAATCAACAGCCTTTGATCTTCCACAATCGGGCGCATTTCCGGAATAGGAAAAGCGTCCTTTTTGCATGAAAGGACCATTATCTTGAATAACACTGGTAAAGAAAATTGGGTAGTTATGTTAGAGTATAGATAAGATTGTAAAAAAATGTACTTAAGCTAAATGGCAGTATAGTGGAAGTAGGTAAAATAAGAAAGTATTTCGCTTGTGAAAAGGGAGAGAAAAAATGAAAAAATTGATAGGGATTTTCATCGTGGTACAGGCTATACTCACTGGTCTAATCCTATATGGTTTAAACTCTATATCTAATTCAATTTTAATATCAGCTGTACATCAAAAAAATGGTGTCAATACTATAGCGTGGTCTGATAATCTGGATACCACCACCTATTTAATATTAGCAGCCATTTTGATAGTCGGAGCATACCTTATAGTTACAAAAGATAAAAATTCAAGATAATTAGAACGTAGTAAAACCTGTAGAAGTCAATTGCAACTATACTTGTTGACTGTTATGTAAGAGCCCAGCAAATAATTTATGTTTAAACAAATCTTATTCAACTATAGGGCGCAATTCTGCAGTAAGAATTGTGCTCTTTCTTCATGTTTAGGTCAATTTTATGGAAGATGAGCATAAAGGACTTAATTAATTGTTTAGATATAAAAAATTATCTTTTATCTATATTAAATGATGGCAAGCATAAAGGAATCAGACATTTCGCAATCCGATTCCTTGATTTTCAAAATGAAAGTATCTGCCTTAGGGTCTAAAACACACTAGCATCCAAATAGCCCTTTTTTAAACACTTTATCTGATCAAACGGATGTAGCACCTTGTCCACCATCAATACGGTAATAAGAACCTGATATGAATGACGCTTTTTCGGAAGCTAAGAATGTGATTAAGTTTGCAATTTCATAAGCTTCAGCATAACGATTCATTGGCACTGAAGCTGCAAATGCTGCTTTGGCTTCTTCTTCTTTACCAGGCATTGCATTTCTTTCAATAGAACGCATCATTTGTGTATCTACACCGGAAGGGCAAACTGCAACGGAACGTATGCCATATTCTGCTCCTTCAAGAGCTGCTGTTTTATTAAGAGCAATCACGGCATGCTTAGATGCTACATAGGCACTCATTCCAGGCGCACCGAGCAATCCACCATTAGATGCCAAATTGACAATTGAACCTTGTTTTTGATTGATCATGACTTTCATGACATATTTTAAGCCCAAGAATACCCCGATCACGTTAACATTTAATACATTTTTAAAGTTTGTAACGGTTTGATCCACAATATTTGCAAAATCACCATTAATACCAGCATTATTTATAAATGAATCGATTCTTCCATATTTTTCAACAGTATCATTAACATATTTTTTTACTGCCTCTTCATTTGTTACGTCTGCAGTCAATAATAAGGCTTCAGAAATTCCTGCCTCTTTTACTGCTTTTTCTAAGGCCTCTTGTTTTAGGTCGACTAATGCTAATTTTGCACCTTCCTCAGCAAAAGCTTTAGCGGTAGCAATCCCAATACCACCAGCAGCTCCAGTAATTAAAACCACTTTATTTGAAAAACTTCCCACAGAAAATCCCTCCTTATGTTTACAAATGATATTATCCTGTGCTTTTATGAAAATTACTCCATTTATTAGCCGGAGTATTTTTGTATAAAACCTTCTTCTTTGTTTTTTAAGAATTGGGCGTGTATTTCAGAGTGAAAATTGTGCACTTTCTTTATGTATAGGGGAGATTGTAGAGTGACTTTCAATTTGAATGATATTGAACACCTTAACAAATACTGATCTTGAAGGTGTTTTTTCTTCACGTAGTAAGATTTAAAAAATATATCGGTAAGTTTTCTGGAGGTATTCATATGACTTTCCCAGTTTTAGAAGGAAAAGTAGCCATCGTTACAGGCGCAGCAATGGGTATGGGTGAGGCAACAGCGAAGTTATTCACAGAAGCAAAAGCAAAGGTTGTCATAGCAGATTTTAATGAAGAAAAAGGACGTGCAGTGACAGAAGAAATCAATGCAAGTGGTGGCGAAGCTGCTTTTGTAAAAGTGGATATTTCAAAATCTGAAGAAGTACAAGCTATGGTTAGATTCGCAGTTGATAAATTTGGTAAATTAGATGTAGCAGTAAATAACGCTGCTTTAACGCCCGATGATAAACCAGTAGCTGAATTTGATGAAACGTACTGGAATCGCCTAATCTCAGTTGATTTAACTGGTACTGCACTTTGCATGAAATATGAATTACAGCAAATGCAAAAACAAGGACATGGTGGCTCTATTATTAACATTTCTTCTGTTAGTGGATTCCGTCCACAACCAAATAATATTGCTTACGTTGCGGCGAAGCATGGTGTTGTTGGGATGACAAAAGTGGCAGCTTTGGAAAATGGTCCACTTAATATTCGTGTTAATTCGGTTGCACCAGGTGCAATAGATACGCCAATGCTTCGTGGCGCATTAGAACAATTCGGATTCACAGAAGAAGAATATGCGCCTCAGCTAAGTCTACTAAATCGTTTTGGACAGCCACGAGAGATAGCTCAAGCTAGTTTATGGCTGGCTTCTGACGCATCTTCTTATGTGACAGGTACAACAATTCATGTAGACGCAGGTTATACCTCTCGCTAATAATCATAAAAAAACCGAAGAGGTTGTCTCTTTGGTTTCCAATATTGGAATTAAGTGAGGTGTTTTAACAAGCAAAATTTTTAAACAAGTATCAAAGAATGGCATTTTACATTAACAGAGCCTAAAGCTAAGATAATTTTTTTCTAAACGAGTGCGTTAGTGAAAGAAAATTATCTTAGTTTTAGGAGTGAGATCATATTTTAGGTATACCAGAAAAGGGCGCTTTCCTGTAGCAAGGATCAGTGCTTATTTCCATTTTAAGGCCAGATTATGGAGCAACCTTTAAAGGGAATTGGATATTTGTGTTAAAGTTTAGATGAGATTGTGAAGGCTTGTACTTAAACTCCCTCAGATAGATACGTATTACTCGTGAATGCTAACAGGGCAATTTAGTTGAATAAGAAATAGTTAACAGACCTAATGCGATTCTTAGATTGATGAATCGCTTTTTTTCATGATAATTTTAAAGATACTGTATACTTTTTAGCTCTTCTTACGTTATAAAGACGGGAGGAGGAAAGTTCTTGAAGAGTCGGTTCTCAAATGACCAGTTAATTAAAGTTATGAATGAGCTATATTTCTATTTAAAAAAGTAAGGTGCTGATTCGGAGACAGCAAAAGATATTGTCCAAGAATCAGTTTATAAGTCGATGATACATATTGAGTCAATTGATACCGACAAATATAGAGCTTGGCTTTTTCGGGTAGCGATAAATTTGTATTACGATTACTGTCGAAAAAATAAAAAATCACAATTCTTACTATTAGACGAAAATCTTGTATCTAATTCAAAATTGATTGAGGATTTAATGATTACAAAAGAAGATCAAAACCAAATAAAAAATACTCTTGAACGCTTACCATTGATATTTAAGCAATTACTTCTTCTTAAATACGATTTGGAATGGTCTTATCAACAGATTGCAGATTATTTAGAAATGAAACCAAGTGGAGTGAAAACATATTTAGCCCGTGCAAGAGCAAAATTTAAAGAACTATATTGGAGGGAAGAAAATGAAAGACCAAAATGAAGAAAACTTGAAATCAATTTTTGATGAGAACTCTTTAGATAAAACATTGAAAAAGGCAAAACGTATTACTTTCTTGAGGACACTTATAATATCTGCAATTGTATGTATTCTTATAGTTTTTGGTGTTTATAGGGCTAATGCTTGGTGGATAAGTAAAAAAGGTAGTGAAATAGCTTCTAATCTAATTATACAAGATGCAGTAATGAAAGCTCCTAATACAATAATAGAAACGGAAACGATAGATATAGGTTTATTTAAAGGAACAATTAAACGGGAAGTGTATAAAGTTATTGAAACTAAAGTAATTCCTTGGGATTCTCAAGAGGTGAAATATGGATTAAGGGGATTTTCTTCAACATCGTTTTCATCTTACAGTACAAAGATTGATGATACCACTCAAATAAACTTTCCAAGTGGACAGAGGGAAATGTTATTTTATGTCCTGCAATTCAAATACAAAACATATTCTAATGATTTATTAAAACTTAAAGAATATCCAAACGATAAATATATAGAAATGGCAATCTCCTTTGATAAGAGTTATTCATTAAATGAAGTTAAAAAAATGATTCCTAATTCAATCAAACCAACGTGGTTTTGGGTAAATAACTACTCTAAAAATTCCGATTTTAGAGATGCGCCTGAATCTGGACAATGGTTATTTGGAATATCAAACCCCTCTTCAAAGTTAGGACAAGTTTTAAGTACCCCTGAAGTGAAAGGTGAATTAGACTTCTTAAACCGTTTAAAGAAATTTAATAAGAATGACTACCAATTCATAAGTAAACACCAAAAAGGTGGTTTGATTATAGGGGCAGTTGTTACTGGAACAAAAGAAAATTTACTAGTATTACAAGGACAACCTTATGTAAAAGCATCAAGTTTAGGTGCGGTTGTAGAAAAATATTAGTGAAAATCATCAGAAATCGTTGATTTTTATGTAGTTCTTACTCAACTAACGGTTAGCTCGGGTTGAAGAGTGGAGCTTGTTATGGCAGCCTCTTTTTATTGAACAAAACCAGTTAATAGAAGTTTCAGGGATTTTCAACAATCGGGCCATTTAACGGAGCAACACCTTTAAAGAAAATGAATCCCTATGTTAAAGTTTAGAAGGGATTGTGAAATTTTGTACTTAAAGTAACGAGATAGTTTAAGCAAGACATTGGATTTTGCAGGAGGAAATAATGGTTAATAAACGTAGGAAAATATTCGTAATCACTTTTGCAATTTTAATCTGTTTAATAGTTTATTACTTTTTACAACTTAATTGGATTTCGGTCTCAAATAAAGCTGTCCATTTAGAGGATTTGCCAGAGGAATTTGATAGCTTTAAAGTTGTACAGTTATCAGATTTGCACAATAAAGAATTTGGAGAAGGAAACAAAAGGTTGGTTAATAAAATCAATAAAATTGAGCCAGATATAATTATTATAACTGGTGATATGTTAAATAACTCTCACGACATAGCGAATAACGGAGAAGTTCTAAAAAAGTTACTTGAAAATCTAAATAATAAATATCCGATTTATTATGTGACAGGTGAACACGAAGAAGGTTTGTATTATGAAGATAGAAACAAGTATCAAAAAGAAGGTACAAAGGAAGCATACGAGGAGAAATTAAACAAACTCGGTGTTACGGTACTAAATGATGAACAAACAACTATCACAAGGCAAGACGCTGAAATCAACTTGTATGGGTTAAAGGAGCATTTATCAGGGGAAATTCAAATTAAAGAACGATTAGGCAAAACTAATGAAGAAGAAGTTAATATTTTACTTACGCATAGACCTTTTTATTTCGAGGAATATGCGGAGTGGGGAGCAGATTTAGTCTTTACTGGGGATACACACGGAGGAATGATAAGAATACCTTTTTTAGGTGGGGTATTTTCAACGGAGGAGTTTTTTTTCCTAGAATATGATGCTGGTTTGTTTCAAGAAGAAAACTCAACGATGGTTGTAAATAGAGGTTTGGGTAACTATCCAATCCCTCTTAGAATAAATAACCGACCAGAAATAGTTGTAATTACTCTAAAAAGTAGATAAGAACAAAATTCTTATTCAAGTAAAGGGCGCAAGAATTGAGCAATGATGGACTGTTTCAGCAGTCCATTTTTCTTG
>NZ_JBALMU010000167.1:0-5365 GCF_036962285.1 Bacillus sp. JJ634 | reverse complement strand
ATTTTCCAATAGTTTATGATAATATAAATTTAATTGTTGTTATAAGAGGTGAGTTTAGTTGAGTAGAGTTGAGCAGAGTAGAAAATTAGAGTTAGAACGAATTGTTTTTATCGGCAGAACCTTTGAAGAGTATATAGACATGTTTTCTCTTTCTAAAGAAGAACTGAAAGAGAAGAAGATACTAGATTGCCCGGCAGGAGCATGTTCATTTACAGCTATAGGTAACAAATTAGGATTAGACGTAACAGCATGTGATATTGCTTATTATTATTCAGGAGAAGACCTTGAAAATAAAGGTTTGCAAGACATTGAACATGCGATGGAACACATGGAAAGTGCGAAAAATAATTATGTTTGGGAATATTTCAAAGATATAGATGGCCTAAGAAAACATCGGTTGAGTGCTTTAAAAGATTGTACTAACGATATGAGGAAATCAAACGAAAGATACGTTCCCGTTATTTTACCTTCTTTGCCCTTTAATGATGAAGAGTTTGATATTCTTCTTTCTGCACATTTTCTATTTATGTACGATGACCGATTGGATTATCATTTTCATATAGAAACACTAAATGAGTTATTGAGGGTTTCTAAAGAGGAAATTCGTATTTTCCCTTTAGTAAATTTGGAGGGGGAACGGTCTGAGTATTTAGATAAAATAATAAATTATCTTACCGACAATGGTTGTATAGTAGAAGAGGTTAGAGTCCCTTATGAATTTCAGGCAAATGCTAATTCGATGTTAAAAATTAAAAAGGATAACAAATAATCGATCTTCAGCAATCGGGCGCTTTCTTGAGTAAAGAAAGTGCCTTTTTTCTTGTACGTCAAGGGTTCTAATGGTTCTAAAATTTGTTATTGTCTGGGATTGTTGAATATCATACGTATAAAAAAGTCGGTTCTGGTGCAAAAATTTCAAAACAGATGCAAGTAATCTTCCAAACTTGGACATACTGATACTATTACTCTAAAAAAGGACGTGATCAGTATGGAAAAGCAAAATCTATTCAAATGGAAACATTATCAACCTGATCTTATATTATTAACCGTCAGATGGTACCTGCGGTACAACCTCAGTTTTCGTGATTTAGTCGAAATGATGGAAGAATGTGGCTTATTGATAGCTCATACAACCATTATGCGTTGGGTGCATCAATATGGACCTGAATTAGATGAACGAGTACGATGTTATCTTAAAACAACCAATGATTCCTGGAGAGTCGATGAAACCTATGTGAAAGTCAAAGGTCAATGGATGTATCTGTATCGTGCCGTTGATTCAGAAGGAAATACCATTGATTTTTATCTAAGTAAAGCAAGAAATAAACAAGCGGCCAAGTGCTTTTTTAAGAAAGCCTTGGCTTTTTCGCACGTTTCTAAGCCTCGTGTGATAACAGTAGACAAGAACCCAGCTTATCCCGTCGCTATCCAAGAGTTAAAAGAAGAAAAGCAGATGCCTGAAGGCATCCAACTAAGGCAAGTAAAATATCTCAACAATATCGTGGAGCAGGATCATCGCTTTATTAAAAAACGAATCCGCTCAATGCTTGGATTAAAGTCCTTACAGACTGCCAAACGAATGATTACGGGGCTAGAGGCTATGCACATGATCAAAAAAGGACAGACTCTCCAAAGGGGGAAGTCTGTCCAAAATCAAAAAGAATTCATCGATCAACTGTTTGGACTAGTTGCTTAAGACCAGGGGTCACTAGAAATCTTTCGCTTTTTTATATTTTCTTCAAGTATTTGCACCAGAACCGTAGTATCAGTATGTTCAAGTTTTAGAGATTACTTGCAAGCGACTTGAAGTTTTTGCACCAGAACCTAAATTTGTAATAAATTAATTGAAAGCCATAGATATTTTAAATGGATTTTTTACCCTTATTGAATTACCATGCTATTTTTAAACTACTATTTACCTAGGCTTCGCCCTCCACAGTATGAAGGGCGAAGCCCAACTATGGAGTTAGAGATAAAACATCTTTTTGCAACACACAAGAACGTATGTTTCGTGTCGGGAAAATCTATTACATATTACGTGTAGCTTTAGAATAAAGTTTGATCAAAAATAACACATGAACCTGCATTTTTGCGGAAAATTCAAAGAATCCATTTTGAAAAAAGATCAATCAAAATGGATTCTACAGTTTAGAATACAGATGGAATTTTTATAAAAAAGTTTGATCATTTTTGGGTAAGTTTCTTGAACATTAGCACCCGTTCGTAATATAAGGTTAGCCAGATATTTAAAATGTATCTGTCTTTTTCTGTTACCATCTATGACCCGGCTATTTTTTCTCCCCTTGGCTGGCTGCTGTTGGCGTCCGGTTCGACAGTGATGCCGATTTGGTCAAAAGTCTGCTCTTCTGCGAGCTGGTAGGTCAGTATTCCGGATCCGTTTTCGTCCGGCTTGAATATGCCGCCATTTTCCCTCGTGCCGTTTTTCAGCAGCCAAACCTGGTAAACCTGTGAACCTTCGACGCCGGGCAATTCGTGAACCTGCACCACCAAATGTTTCTCTAATCCCTGCTGGACAATATAGGCGATGCCGTTTGTTCCCGTGTGGCTTTGATTGGCTGCTTTTAAGGGAATGGCCGTTAAAATTTCAATGGGTATATTTTCGGCATGGTGATTTTTTTCCTGTACATTCGCTATTCCAAGGCCAATAATCGCGAGCAACAAGACGGCCACAATACTGGTTGAAACTGGAGTGAACTGGCTTTTGAGCATCATGGCAAGCTTGCTCATCTTAGCCATGAATGTTTCCGTACCGCTTTTCCTTTTGTGATCAAAAACAAACCCCAGCACCTCGCCTTTTAGCGATTCAGGCACTTCGATTTCGGTATAATCAAACGGCAAAGCATGCCAGGCCTGAGACAATTCCTGATATTCTTTCTTACACTCCCTACAATTCTTTAAATGTTCAACAAAGGCCATGTGTTCGCTCTCCTTGAGCTCATTTGCTATATATGGAATTAAATAATCACAATCCCTTCTCATTTTATATCCTCCAGTTCTAGATGCTTCCTCAATCCTTTAAGAGCCTGATGAAGCCTGCTTTTAATCGTGCCGAGCGGCTCTTGTTCCAGCTTGGCAATCTCCGAAAGAGAATACCCTTTCCAATAAAGCAAATCGATTAATTTTCTTTGCGCCGTCGGCAATTTGTTTTTCGCTTTCGCAATATCATTCGTATTTACTCGTTGCTCGATTGCATTGGCAGGGTCAGCGATCTCTTCATGTTCCTCTTGATAGTGTTGCGTCTGCTTCTTCTCTTTGCGGAGGTAGTCAATGCAAATATTGCGGGTAATCGTGAGGAGCCAATTTACAAAGCTGCCTTGAGAGGGATCATAATAGCTGTTTGTTGTCCACAACCTCAAAAAGACCAACTGAATAATCTCTTTCGTCTTATCCTCATTCCCATTGCAAAACTTCATAACGAAGCCGTAAACAAGCTTTATATATCGATCATAAAGCTCCTCTAATGCGTGACCTTGTTTTTCGTTTACCAATCTCATTAATTCCGCATCGTGTTTTTCTTTCATGTGGCACTCCCTGCTATTGGATAAAAATGTATTGCCATTATACTATTTTAAAAGTAAGGATGGGAACGACCGCGACTAATCGTTCCCTGGGCAGGCTTATTCAAATTCTGTTTCGCTGTTTACGACAAACCATACATCTTTTACTCCTTGTCCGTTTACATCCCCTTCTTGCTGGTCTTTTGCAAAATAATAGAGAGGAAAGCCTTTGTACGTGACCTGCTTCTCCCCGTTGTCTTCTCTTGTGATCGTATCGAAATCCTTTTTATCAAAACCTTCTGGGACGGCGAAATCCTCCTGAGTAAATGCCGGCCAGTTTGCCAGGCAGTCTCCGCTGCAATTGCTTTTTCCTGCTTCGTCCTTTTTAAAGTAATACAGGGCTCTTCCCTGTGAATCCGCCAGGTACTCTCCAGCTTTCTCATTCTCCAAAAGCTGGAGGCTGTCAGCCAGGGCTTGTTCCGTTTGGGCTTGATCAGGTTGATCCGTCTCTGTTTTTTCCTCAGTGCTTTTTCCGCAGGCAGCCAAAGCAAAAATAATCGAAAGTATCGCGAGAGTAAAAATTCCTTTTTTCATGTATGTCCCTCCCAGTTTTTTAGATTTAAAGCTCGTCCTTACTTCCAGCCCCATTTTTGAAAGATTTGGTGAGATTCTTCCGTTCTTAAATAATCAATAAATTGCTGTGCCTCTTTTTTCTGATCGGTGATTTTCGTCAGGACAATCGGTGTTCCACGATAGAGCTTTTCTTCTTCGGGCAGTTCGACCAGGTCGGTCACATCCTGGAGCCGGTAATGCCACGATTCATAGGTAATCCAGGCGTCCAGGCTGGAATCCGATTTCCATCGTTCAATGGCTTCGGCACTCGACTTTACAGAAAGGTTAATATTTTGGGAAATGCCTTCGATCAGCCCTTTTCCGCCTGCCAGGTCTTCCCACAGGCCAAGCTGGCCAGCCCCATTCACATCGATTATTTTTACTCCCTTTTTCGTTAAGTCCTCCAGACTTTCAATCTTCTTAGGATTTCCTTTCCTCACCAATATTCCTGCAGCACGCGGGTAAAGCTCCATACGTGATTTAGTGTCAATCATTTCGGGGTGGTTAAAGATGAAGTCCTGCAACATATACTCGGAGCCACCGAAAATAATATCTGCATCTTGCTTTGCCTGGCCGATCCAATTGCCCTCTGGTCCGGCTGTTACTTCCACCTTGATTCCCGTTTCAGCTGAAAAATGTTCAGCAGCTTCCTTGATCGGGCCAAGTGGTCCGCCCGGTCCGTACACCCGGATGACATGATCACTTTGGCTGGAATTTGGTGTCGCCTGGGACGCTGGCTTACGGTCCATTTTTGCATAGGCTGACAATCCGGCAGCCGTAATGACAAAGAGCAGTAGAGCTGATAGGAACGCGGTCTTCTTCATGATTCTTCCTCCATTTCATACATGATTTTTACCGGTACTATTAAAGGAAACGAAGGGAGGCTGTAAACGGTTTGATTATAATTGCAAAATAGTTAGAAAGTTTCATAAATCTATTGAAAATTAGTCTGGTGAAGAATAAATAAAGGTCGAACTCTCTTTTTAATAAAACGATGATCTTGCTCCACAATGTTATTAAGATATTTTACCTGCCTTATTTGGATGCCTACGGGCATCTTTTTCTCTTTCTTCAACTCTTCAATCGCCATAGGATAGGCTGGGTTCTTGTCTACTGTGATAACACGGGGCTTTGAAACATGAAAAGACCGCAAAGCTTTCTTGAAGAAGCGCTTTGCAGTCTTATGATCTCTTGTTTTGCTTACATAAAAATCAATGGTATTTCCTTCTGAATCA
>NZ_JBALMU010000166.1:0-8630 GCF_036962285.1 Bacillus sp. JJ634 | reverse complement strand
GTTCTGTTCAATAACATTGTTCTAAAAACCTTTCTTATTGTAGCACATGTCCACTTCCTAAAATATTTTTTGAATTTTTTGTAATTTTTTCTACTATTTTCTTTACGAACCTTAAAAAATAGTGCAAACTGTATAGTAAACTATTTATCTTCGTCAAATGAATAGTGTTTTTAATCCACCTCTCAATCGACTCTTAAATAATTTTGTAGTCGACAGACCAAAACAGCATATACATAGTTTAACCCTCTTTTTTGGTCCATTAATCTGAACTATGAAAGGATGATCGCAATGAAAAAAGCAGAAGTAGGTAATATTATTGAATTTCGCGAAGGTTTACAAGGAATCGTTGAGAAAGTAAATGAAAACTCTGTCATTGTCGATGTGACCTATATGGACAATTATCGCGATTTAGAGCTTGAACAAAAAACAGTTGTCAACCATAAAAACTACACAATCATTAAATAATTTCCCAGTATACAACACAACAGTTGTACATCCCTCAACTCCGTAGACAAAAATGCCCAATTTGTGACATTTGTGCTTATATTTACACATTCCTATAACTCCTTTCTAAAAGAAACGGCTATAATAGAAGGGACCTGTCGTAAATATTCTTGCTCATAAACACAATAGACATTTCAGAAAGTTGAGGGAAAACAGTATGACAAAATGGACATCAATCTTATCAGGAGTTGCTGTGGCAACATTAGTATTAACAGGATGCGGCACAACAGATAAAGAAGAAGTAAAAGAACCAACAAACGAAGAAGTAAACGAAAAGCCAAATGGTTCATCACAAGCTGAAGAAACGAATGACAACGAAAATGGCTCTTCAGAAAATGAGGAGACAAATGAAGAACAATCCAACGAAGTACGTGTCATGGAAACAAATTTAAAGTATACGTTAAATAAGGAAAGCAAAGAAGAAACAGCTTTCTTAAAAACGAGCGACAACCAACCATTTAATATGTACGTACTTCCGGAATTTGAATTAAGCGCTGAAGAACCTGGCAAAGATCTCGTTTTTTTATCTGAAAATGATGCTATCTCGATGCGTATTGAGCTATTACCAGAAGGTACAGATTTAGTAGAAACAGAAAAATATATGAAAACGTTTCTTGGCAGTATTTCAGACTCGATTTCTGATCCGAAGCTCCAGATTGAAAACGGTGTCAGTTATGAAGTAGTGACACCAGACAATGAAGTCGTTACCTCCGTTTTACTCAAAAATAAGAAGGCTCCTGTTCTTCTTACAATGTTTACAACAAAAGAAGCGGATTATCGAGATGCCTTTTTAGAAATGGCAAAAACGATTCTTGCAAAGAAATAAAACGACGACAAGAGAAAGGCGCAAATAGCGCCTTTCTCTTGTCTATTCATTCAACTTTACTTCGCCAAACAAGCACTAAGAAAAGTAAACTGATGTACCCAAACAATGGATATAAATAGCCGATTAATCTCCCATAGCCTACCTCACTAATAAAAAAGGCAATCATAAACAAGAGGAGAATAATACAAATACTTGGCACTTTCCAAAATCCACTAATTTGTCGTTCTAAACCAAATATATTCCCAATAACTGACGTAAAGATTTCTCCATAGATCACAAGAATAAATACCCAATATAAAGTCTCTCCTGCTGATTTCATAATAATTGCGGAAGGAATTTCATAATCCGCTATATTAGTCAAAGTCATTAAGGCAAAATGACCCGACAACAAAATGATAGTGAGAAAGATTCCTCCAAGCATGCCGCCGCGCTTAATGGTTTCCTGATCTTGAACTTCATAGGCAATCGGCACAAGTACCGCTTGCGCCAGTGCTAAATTAAAAGCCGTATACGAAAAAGGAGAAACTAACACTTTTACCGTCATTCCTGTTTCTGGTATATGTAATAACGATTCCAAAAAACCCCCGTTTCCAATCGTTAACACACATAAAAGTACACTAAAACTAATCATGATTGGCACAACAAATGAATTAATCGCAAATAATCCCCGCGTTCCAAATATTAGAACTGCAATTGCGAGCACAATCGTTAACCAAACACCAATATGTTTGGACATTCCTAACTGTTCCTCAAAGACAGCTCCTGCTCCGGAAAGCATCACGGCACTAACCCCTACCAGCATCGCTAAAAATAACAAATTAATAATAGAAGCAATCTTTTTACCAAATAAATATTCATTAAACTCCTCATAAGAAGCCGCATGAATTCGGGAAGAAATAAGCATCATTTTTGTTCCTATAAAGATAAATAAATAACCTGCTATTAAAATCCCTAAAAAGCCGTATAGGCCATATTGGGTAAAAAATTCAACAATTTCCTTTCCAGTTGCAAAACCGGCACCTACAATGGTTCCAACATAAACCGCCGCAATCTGAAAAACTCCTGCCCACCGTGACAACATCCCTTCGCCTCCTTATCCCATCTATATGTGTAGAGAAGGCGTTTTAGACAAGCTTATTACGGATTTTGCGAAAAGAAAGCCCATTACGGTGCGCTGCCCCCCTTTTTAGCTATGGGAATAAGCAGATATCATCATCTATTTAAGACTCTATTATCGAACTTTGTTGGTTAGCATAAAGTGAAACCTCCATCAATAAAAAAAGCTAATCGCGTAGATTAGCTTTTCCCTGCTTATAGAGCCTTGTCATCAACGGTCGCTAACCACGCATCAATAGTAGCAACAACCTCTTGAACGGTTCCATCTTCAAATGGTGATTTTAAGTTAGCTGCCTCAACAAGACCGAGAAATGAGCGACTGCCGCCTAAATCACATAAATGTAAATAATCGTCCCAAGCGGTACGATCTCCTTCTATAGCTCGTTTCCAAAATTGAAACGCACAAATTTGCGCGAGCGTATAGTCAATATAATAGAAAGGAGAATTATAAATATGTGCTTGACGCTGCCAAAAGCCACCCTTTTCTAAAAAAGGATTGCCATCATAATCACGGTGCGGCAAATATTTTTTCTCAATCTGTCTCCATGCCTGCTTTCTTTCATCTGGTGTTGCCTCAGGGTTCTCATATACAAAATGCTGAAACTCGTCGACAGCTACACCGTACGGCAAAAACACTAACGCAGAGCTTAAATGAGAAAACTTATATTTATCGGTGTCTTCCTTAAAGAATAATTCCATCCACGGCCAAGTCAAAAATTCCATACTCATTGAATGAATTTCACATGCCTCATAAGTAGGCCAATAATATTCAGGAATATCTTGCAAGCGACTTCGATAGACTTGGAAGGCATGCCCTGCTTCATGCGTTAATACATCGATATCCCCAGATGTACCATTGAAATTAGAGAAAATATACGGAGCTTTGTAATCTTCAATAAATGTACAATACCCACCGCTTTCTTTTCCTTTTTTCGCAACTAAATCCATCAACTCATTGTCTACCATAAAGTCAAAAAACTCTTTCGTTTCTGCAGAAAGCTCACTATACATTTTTTTACCGTTCGCAATAATCCAATGAGCATTTCCCTTTGGTGTTGCGTTTCCTGTTTTAAATTCAAAGTTTTCATCAAAAAACTTTAAAGCATCAACACCGATACGCTCTTGTTGACGTTTCTTTAAACGGCTCACAAGGGGCACGATAACTTCCTCCACTTGCTTCCGAAACTTAGCAACCATTTCCGCGTTGTAATCTGTTCGGGCCATGCGGTAATATCCAAGCTCCACAAAGTTCTTATACCCCAGCTTCGTCGCTATTTCATGACGTACTTTTACGAGCTCATCAAAAGTTTGATCGAGCTTTGCTTCATTGGATGCCAAAAACTGATAGTACGCATCACTTGCGCTCTTCCGCAGCTCGCGATTCGGCGACTCCATAAATGGCTGTAATTGAGCAAGCGTACGCTCCTCTCCTTCAAATTCGATTTTCGCTGAAGCAATAAGTTGTGAATATTCACTAGACAGCTTATTTTCCTTTTGCAATAATGGAATAACCGTTGGCGAAAATGTTTTTAACTGAGCTTCTGCTAGTTTAAACAGCTGAGGCCCCCACTTAGCTTCAAGCTCTTCCCTAAATGGAGAACGTACCAGCTCTTCATAAAACAACGATGTTACTTCTTCCATCTCTGGAGCGAACTCATCTAAATAGTCATTTTCCACTTTGTAAAATTCATCGTGTGTATTAATGGAATGACGAATGTGAGCAATATTAAACATTGTGCTCACAGAATTGCGCATTTGATTAATGTCTTGTACGGCTTCCATTTGTTCATCCGCATTCTTTGCTTCTTTAAACCTCTCCATAGCGGAAGAAAATAGCTCTTTCACTTCCTCTATTTGTGGACGCGTATACTCATATTCCATAAATGTCATGCCCGCACTCCCTTTTCTTTCATAATGTATACCCCTAGTGTATAACCTCCCTGTAAGCATAGCATATTATCCGACATTGGAAATCTTTTCTCCTATCATTCAAAAAAATATTGCATACCATCCATGTAAGATAAGGGACTTGCTCAACAAACATGTTTAATCCAATAAGCCAAATAAAAAGAACACCTCTATAAGGTGTTCTTCCGTCCCTCTATTTATTATGATTGCACGCCATAACCAATCTTCTTAATTAATTCAATCGCTGTTTCTTTCTCTTCTGGAGTCAACGCACTCATAATATCATCAATTCTTTTTTCATGTTCAGGGAACATCCCCTCGATAAAGGATTTCCCTTTTTCCGTAATTTGCGCAAACGTAACACGTCGATCATCTTTACATGCCACACGGATTAAATATTCTTTTTGCTCTAATTTATCCACAACATATGTGATACTACCGCTCGCAAGCAAAATTTTTCCTCCTATTTGCTGCAACGGTTGATCTCCTTTATGATAAAGCAATTCTAACACAGCAAATTCAGTAGGATTTAGCCCATGTTCAGCGATGTGTTTATTTACGATATCATTGATAGAGCGATGCGCTCGCGATAACACAATAAACAGTTTTAAAGAACGCTGAATACTATCTTTCTCCATTACTTCACAACCTTTAAATATTTTTAATTAAAATATCTCGAATTTAAATGATTGTAATATATTTATCTTTTCTTGTCAAATTCGCCTATTAAGCACTAGGCTATTGTTTCTTTATACAGTTTGATATACTAAGAAACAGCACAGTAAATTCATACCAATAAATATTCACACGCTTCCCATGATTCAGCATAAGCCTTTATATCATCCATCTCCCTTTATTAAAAGGAAGGAAAAATACATAAATGAAGGAGCTAGAAGTATCATGAACACGGCGACAACTAGTCAAAAAACAACCAAACAAAGTCAAGAAATGACATTACGTGTGTTACTCATCATTGGCTTATGCCATTTATTAAATGATTCACTACAAGCTGTTGTTCCAGCTATGTTTCCAATTTTAGAAAAGACGATGTCTCTTAGTTATACCCAACTAGGTATGATTGCGTTCACTTTAAACATCGTGTCTTCTCTCTTACAACCTGCCGTGGGTTTTTATACAGATAAAAAACCGATTCCCTATGCCCTTCCCATTGGACTGACAAGCACGTTAATAGGAGTTACATTGCTAGCCATTGCACCTACTTATTCTATCATTTTATGTGCGGTACTGCTAATGGGATTTGGCTCTGCTATTTTTCATCCAGAAGGCTCACGCGTTGCTTTTATGGCAGGGGGGCAAAGACGCGGACTTGCTCAGTCCATTTATCAAGTAGGAGGCAACAGCGGTCAAGCATTAGCTCCACTTATTACAGCCCTTATACTTGTTCCATTCGGACAAAAAGGAGCTCTTTCGTTTACACCTATTGCTTTTCTTGCTGTCATGCTATTACTGTATATTGCGAATTGGTATGCACGTAAACTAGTAGAATTTAAACCGAAGACAAAAGCAGTACAGACGCGCAACAAAGCATTAACGAAAAAAGTGTCCACCGCATTAAGTATCGTATTATTTATCATTTTTGCTCGTTCTTGGTATATTTCTTGTATGACCAACTTTTATAGTTTTTATTTAATTGAGCAATATGGATTTCCTATTAAGACAGCACAGCTTTTTCTTTTTGCCTTTTTAGCAGCTGGAGCCATCGGTACGTTTTTTGGCGGACCATTCGCTGACCGTTTCGGTCGAAAAAATGTCATTCTTTATTCCTTTATTTTGAGCGCGCCATTAACGATTCTATTACCATTTGTATCCTCTACTATAGCCTTTATCTTGTTATTGATTATCGGCTTTATTATTATGACAAGTTTTTCTGTAACGGTGATTTTCGCACAAGAATTATTTCCTGGAAAAGTCGGCACAATGGCTGGTCTAACCGTTGGATTTGCTTTTGGAATGGGGGCTGTCGGCTCTGTTGCTTTAGGAGCAATCGCAGACGTAGTGGGGATTATTACGATGATTAAAATCGTTAGTTTCCTGCCGATTTTAGGTGTTATATCAATCATTCTTCCTTCAGATAACCTATTAAAAAAATGGTATGCATAACCTTTTTCTAACATTTTGTATACTTCCAATAGATTATCTAAATGGAGTAAGGAGCACGTTATGAGTGAAGTATTAATAGGCAGTATTTTATCTGCCCTTTCAACCGGAGTCGGCGCTTTACCGATTCTATTTCTTAAAAACACAATCAGCCATCGCTTTCGAGATACATTGCTTGCCTTTACAGCAGGCATTATGATGGCTGCTTCCATTATGAGTTTAATTCCTGAATCATTAGCAAGTGGAAGCTACATTCAGCTTGTTATTGGCATTTGCCTTGGCGTGCTAACATTAACATTACTTGAAAAAAACATTCCACATATGGATCTAGATCATAATAAGAGCGGAATTGAATTCGATGAGAAAGCATTGCTGATCGTTACAGCCATTACCCTTCATAACATCCCAGAAGGTTTATCAGTAGGTGTAAGCTATGCTTCAGATTCAGCTTCGGAAACAGGGAATTTAATTGCTTTTGCGATTGGCTTACAAAATGCCCCTGAAGGCTTATTAGTTGCCTTATTTCTATTTAATCAAAAAATTAGTAAGCTAAAAGCATTCATTATCGCGACCTTAACAGGATCGATTGAAATTGTTACTTCTTTATTAGGATATTATTTAACCTCTTACATTACTTTTTTAGTACCATACGGCTTAGCATTCGCAGCAGGAGCTATGTTATTTATTATCTATAAAGAATTAATTCCTGAAAGTCACGGTGACGGGAATGAACAATCCTCGACTTATTCCTTTATTATTGGATTACTTTTTATGATTCTTCTACTAGAAGTCTAAACAAAATAAATGGCTGACTCAATGATTATAGGGGTCAGCCTTCTTTAGTAGCGCTTATACGTCTTCTAACTTTGTAAGTTGCTGTTTTAAAATATATCGTCGAATCGGAAATAAAGTCCCTTCCCTACTATTAATAAACTGACATCCATAACGAAAACCATCTTCGGTTTCTTGCACATGTTGAATCATTACTTCCAGATAATTCATAGTCTCTTCCATCATAAACGATATTTTATATGGTCTATGCGCTGAAAGCTTACGCGCACAAAAAAAGCCTAGTCCCGTAATACTTACATCCAAAACAGTAACAGGTATTTCTTTTTGCTCTGATTGTATATAAGCACGTATTTCACAACAGGTACGAATGGCTTTTCTACGTTCCCTTAAATTTAACTGATCAAACCAAGGGATATATAAGTATAAATTATGTTGTTGTTTTTTTATAATTTTTGTATCAAACTTTTGATTATTAACTACACAAGCAACAGAATCTCCAGCATGAAACTCTTTTGAATCCTTAATGATTACATTCATTAGCTCCCCTTCAACTGAGAAAAGAGCGGCTTGCGTAACTTCTTGATTCTTCAATAATTGTATAAACTCCATACCATCTTCCTTTGTTCCATCGTGATGCTTTTTATTATACCAAACCATGCAACCTTTTTTGAGAAAAATTAACCAAAAGATATTTCTAATTTTGCCTACCTGTTATATTCCTTGTATACAGGTCAGTTCACCCACAATCATGCCCAATAACCAAACTCTCTTTCACTTTTACTTTCACTTTCACAGCTAAATGATGCTGTAAAATCAAATATTCATTAATTAATAAATCCAATTCTTGACTTGAACGAACGGTCGGCTCACCATTCATTCCATACACTCGGGCCAGTTCCATCATCTCTATTCTCTTTATATTTATTTCAGCCGAGACTTCTCTCGGGCTCCTTAATTTTTTCAACTTCATAGTAATTGGCTTGATCCCCCTATTAATTATAGTCTCTATAATTAACTAGTATTACAAATTAAACAATATATGTAAATAGATTCGCAAAATAAGACAAAACTTTTCATTTTATGCTGTACAAACAAACGAAAAAAGAAATAATTTTTGACATTTTCTATAGGTTTTCATATAAATTAAAAGGAACCAATAAACCAGATTCTGTAAATTAGTAGAATCCCTTTAACCTGTAATATAAGCCAGATTACCATCATTACGTCCGATTTTCTTATAATAGCACTACATGAAAGAATTCCTAGTTGCATCATCATATCGATAGAGCTATGATTATTTAGTGAAAAACCAGACTTAAAATACAATAATTACCAATTAAATTCTATTCCACTTTTAAGGAGGGGC
>NZ_JBALMU010000165.1:0-10135 GCF_036962285.1 Bacillus sp. JJ634 | reverse complement strand
AGGATATATGTGTTTAACGTGTTTTCTCATTAACTATTTAATTTTATAAGGATTAATATCCGAGAAATAGGGGGGAGTAAGAAAGAAGTAATTGTATGTTGTAATTGGGGTCTGAGCTGTATCAAAAGAGGAAACGTATCGTTAAGGAATTATTAATCCCAATGCTGCGCTATCAAACGAGTAATTTCGTCGAAAAGCTTCACCCAATCTTGTAATTATTGGGAATCTACATATTAACAACTGGAATTTTCATGTTCTTAGAACAATGAGAAATAGATGCAGGCGAAGTACTTCAATTGATAAATGAAATTCGAAAATTAAGTTTAGTCAAATCATGAAACATATTTTATGTCAAGGAGGGATCGCAATTGGTTTATAAAAGGCGGGTTCCATTATTAGTTCTATTGGACTCAATCATTGTTTTATTTGCAATATTTATTGGATACTTTATTTTAAACCCCTATATGAATGTATATACGATTCCTATGCTATGGGTATGTGCAATATCCTTACTTATTAGCCATCATGTATTTGCAGCCATTTATCGTCTTTATCAAAAAGCATGGGCGTATGCAAGTGTTGGGGAATTAACAGCGATTGTGAAGGCTGTTACATTTTCGATTATACTGACAGCGATTGTTCAACTGATTGTGACGCAGGATATTTACTTTAGAGTGTTAGGTATTACATGGATGCTGCATGTCATTTTAATTGGAGGTTCCCGTTTTTCATGGCGAGTTTTCCGAGACAGGTTTATTGCACCGAATCCTGATAAGAAACGGACGTTAATTGTTGGAGCAGGTTCAGCTGGAACGATGGTTGCAAGGCAACTTTTGAAAAATACAGATGCGGACCTTTATCCGGTTGCCTTTGTAGACGATGATCCTACAAAGTATAAACTCGACATCTATGGGATTGAAGTAAAAGGGAATAGTCAAGATATCCCACGAATTGTAGAAGAATCAAATATCGAAAACATTGTCATTGCGATTCCTTCATTGCAAAAACAAGAGATGAAAAAAATCTATGAGGAATGTGCAAAAACAAAAGCGAAAACGAAGATTATGCCATTAATAGAAGACCTTGTGACAGGGAAAATTTCTGTTAATCAAATGAGAGATGTTCAAGTGGAAGATTTACTGGGCCGAGAGCCAGTAGAGTTAGATATGAGCACGATTTCGGAAAAACTAACAGGGAAAACAGTACTTGTTACTGGTGCTGGCGGGTCTATTGGTTCGGAAATATGCAGGCAAATAGCTAAATTCCAACCGGGAACATTACTTCTTTTAGGTCATGGTGAAAATAGTATTTACACAATTGATATGGAATTAAGAAAAAAATATGCTGGTGAATTTGAAATCATCCCGATTATTGCGGATGTGCAGGATCGAGTTCGAATCTTTGATATTGTTAATGAATATCAGCCAGATGTTGTGTATCATGCGGCTGCTCATAAGCATGTTCCGTTAATGGAGTATAACCCGATGGAAGCAGTTAAGAATAACATTTTTGGTACAAGAAACGTAGCGGAAGCTGCTGATACATTTGGGGTAAAAAACTTTGTTCTTGTTTCAACTGATAAGGCAGTCAATCCGCCTAACGTGATGGGTGCTACCAAACGTTTTGCAGAAATGATTATTCAAAATCTAGCAAAAGAAAGTAAAACAACGTTTGTTGCTGTTCGTTTTGGAAATGTGCTTGGAAGTCGCGGGAGTGTTATTCCACTATTTAAAAAGCAAATTCAAGCAGGGGGTCCAGTTACGGTCACCCATCCGGAAATGACGAGGTATTTTATGACAATTCCTGAAGCTTCTAGACTTGTGATTCAAGCCGGTGCTTTGGCTCGGGGCGGCGAAGTGTTTGTTCTTGATATGGGAGAGCCTGTGAAGATTGTAGATTTAGCTCAAAACCTCATCACTCTTTCAGGATATACGGAAGAGGAAATCGGTATTCAATTCTCTGGAATAAGACCGGGAGAGAAGTTATTTGAAGAGTTATTGAATGAGAACGAGGTTCAGGCGAAGCAAGTGTTTCCTAAGATTCATATTGGGAAAGCAGAGCCGATGGAGAAGGAAGAGTTATATTCTATGATTGAGACTTTGCCTCATAAGGATGTGGTAGAGTTGAAGGAGATATTGGTGGGGGTTGCTAATACTAAGTTTGGTGAACAGAAACAAACTGTAGGGTTATGATTTAAAAAAGTTATAGAAAAAAGTAAATAACTTGAGCCCCTGTTCAGATGGATATTTTTATTATATGGACAAGGGGCTAGTACTTTTTGGGAGAGTTTAGGTTGGGAAGAGTTTTAAACATAAGGTTCTATTTTAACTTGATAGCAAAATTTAGTGGGTTAGTAGTTAATTGGATGTGAGAAGTTTAGAAATTCAGTTAAGTACTAAGCCGCTAAAGAAGCATTTTTAAATGTTAAATACTTAAACTTGAATAAAGCGAGGTAAATAAAATGATTGATACTAAAGTGAGAAATATAACATTCTCTCCACCAGATATTACAGATGCGGAAATTGAAGAAGTTATAAAAGCAATGAAATCTGGTTGGATTACAACTGGTCCAAGAACAAAAGAGTTTGAAAAAAGAATAGCTGAATACGTTGGTACAAATAAGGCTGTGTGCCTAAACTCTGCAACATCAGCTATGGAGCTTACCCTTCGTATTTTAGGAATAGGGCCTGGTGATGAGGTTATTACTTCGGCATATACTTATACAGCATCTGCCTCCATTATAGATCATGTTGGGGCAAAAATTGTACTGGTCGATACTGCACCGGATTCTTTTGAAATGGATTATTCAAAACTTGCTGATGCGATTACAGCAAATACAAAGGCTATTATTCCTGTTGATTTAGCAGGGAAAATGTGTGATTACGATGCTATATACGAAATAGTAGAAAGTAAAAAAGAACTGTTTAAGGCTAATAATGAAATTCAAGGGTTATTTAATAGGGTAATTGTTATGACTGATGCTGCACATGCTTTTGGAGCTAAAAGACACGGTGAAAAATGTGGACAAGTTGCAGACTTTACTTGCTACTCTTTCCATGCAGTGAAGAATTTGACAACTGCTGAGGGCGGTGCAGTGGTTTGGCGTAATGACCGTGGACTAGATGATGATTGGCTTTATAAGCAGTTCATGCTCTATAGCCTTCATGGTCAATCTAAAGATGCATTGGCGAAAACCCAAAAAGGTGCATGGGAATATGATATTGTTTATCCTGCTTACAAGTGCAATATGACTGATATTATGGCTGGATTTGGTTTGATACAGCTAGATAGATATGATGTCTTGTTGAAAAGGCGTAAAGAGATTGTTGAAATGTACGATAAAGCACTTTTACCATTAGGGATTCAAAGCCTACAACATTATGGTGAAAACTTTGAATCCTCAGGTCATCTTTATTTAGTGAGAATACCTGAAATTGGTGAAGATGAGAGAAATGAAATAATTAGAAAAATGGCTGAGGTAGGAGTTGCGTGCAATGTTCACTACAAACCATTACCGATGTTTACAGCTTATAAGAATTTAGGGTTTGATATTAAGGATTATCCTAGTGCTTTTGATGTATATAAAAATGAGATTACACTTCCACTTCATACTTTATTGAGTGATGAGGATGTGAAGTATGTGGTTGAGAGTTTTAAGAAGGTATTAAATGAAGTTTTAAGTAATGATTTCCAAGTGGGGTGGCGGTATGTATAAGAATTTTTTTAAAAGAGTATTTGATTTAATACTAGCAATAATAGCCCTACCATTTTGGCTTATGATTTTGATTATCATTGGTCCAATCATTTACTTTCAAGACAAAGGGTCAATTTTTTATAATGCACCACGACTTGGTGAGAACGGAAAAGTATTCAAAATGTATAAATTCCGTTCTATGAAAATGAATGCCCCGGATTTAAGAAATGAGGACGGATCAACCTTTAATGCAGAAGATGACCCAAGACTTACAAAAATCGGAAAGTTTATTCGCAAAACAAGTCTTGATGAAACCCCGCAGCTTTTAAATATAATCAAAGGCGACATGAGTATCATAGGACCTAGACCTGACTTACCGGAACATCGTGAACTATATGAAGGTAATGAAGAACGAAAGCTTGAAGTTAGACCGGGTGTTACTGGGTATAACCAAGCCTATTTTAGAAATACCGTACCTTGGAAAGAAAGAATCCAAAATGATATTTACTATATTGACCACTTGTCTTGGTGGCTAGATATTAAGATATTTTTTAAAACGGCTATATCTGTTTTGAAGCGTGAAGATGTATTTGTAACTGATAATAGTACTAAATCGAATAAAAATACCAGTGTAGGAATGTAAGGTGGTGGGGGCTTAATGAAAGAAAAAGATATAGAAAATGCAGTAACATTCTATGATTTAAAGTGGGACAAGGAGTTTTTTGGTGTTACTAGTAGTAAAGCCATTCTACATAGACCTCTTACATTAAATGAATGGGATGAACTAAAGACTAGGTTTAAAGATTATCAGTTTATATCAATTGTGAATCAAAATTCAGAACCTGTTAACACACAGATGATAGGGAAAGATACTGCTGCGTTTTTGGCAGATGCAAATATTCAGTTTTTGAAAAAGATAAAAGGTTCACATGAAATGTCTAAAAATATTACGATTTATCAATCGTTAAACAGAAATGATCAAGTAATTGAAATTGCAGATTTTCAGTTTTCGAAGTTCACAGAGGACCCTGAATTGGCTAAACGAGGTGGTAGTCAAGTTTATCAGCAGTGGCTTATTAATGCTTTTGGAAAGCAAGATAAGTTTTATGCGTTATCTAAGAATGGAAACGGTGATATAAACGGTTTTGTATTATATTCTTATTCAGAAAATGCGTGTGTAATTGAGCTAATTGCTGTGTCTCAAAAGGAGACTAAAGGTGGTATTGGTACTAGCTTATTTAAAGCAGTAGAATATGAAGCATATCAACGTGGTTGTGATGAAGTAAGAGTGGGTACTCAAGCGAGAAATATCGGAGCTATTAACTTTTATCATAAGGTTGGCTGTAAACAGGTAGGGTGTCATCAAGTTTATCATTTATGGAATATTTAATTTGAATCGTATAAAGATATGGTGTGCAGGAGAAATTGAGGAGAGATTTTTTTGAGAGTACTATACATTGCGACTTCTTTTCCAGAGCCAGGTAAAGGCGCTACAATATATACGGATTTAGCAGAAGCATTAAATGAAGCCGGTCATGAGATTACAGTAGCTGTATCCGAACAAGCGAAGAATAAGCAACATACTGAAATGAAGAAAGAACGTGGTTTTGATGTATTGCGAATTGTTACTGGAAATTACTATGATGTAGGTTTTATAGAAAAAGGTATAACTACTTTAAAAATACCCGTGCTTATGAAAAAAGGTATAAAAAAGTATTTAGGAAAAAGAGAGTTTGATTTTATCTTATTTGAATCACCACCAGTGACTAATGCAGGTTTGGTGGCGTGGGCAAAGAAGCAATTCGATTGTCCATCATATTTAATGCTCAAAGATATTTTTCCTCAGAACGCAGTAGATTTAGGAATTATAAAAGAAAAAGGTATTTTACATCGATATTTCACATCAAAGGAAAAGAAGTTATTACAAACAGCTGATTATATTGGTTGTATGTCTAATGCTAATAAGCAATATGTGTTAGAGCATAACTCATGGATGGATTTTGCAAAAGTTGAGATATTTCCTAATACGAAAAAATTGACGAATAGTATAAACTTAGAGGGATTTCCAATGAGGGAGAGATTTGGAATTCCTAAAGAAGCAAGTGTCTTTCTATTTGGTGGAAACATGGGTAGACCACAGAATATAGATCTTTTATGCGAAGTTATTAAAGGATGCAAGAATGAAAAAGATATGTACTTCCTCTTCATTGGTAGAGGAACTGATAGATATAAGTTAGAGAATGCAATAAAGGAATTTGATATTAATAATGCTCTAGTGATTGAGAACCTACCGAGAAGTGAGTACGAACAGATAACAAAAGAATGTGATGTTGGATTGATTGTACTTGATCCGCGATTCTCCATCCCAAACTATCCGTCTCGTATCCTGTCATATATGGAGTATGCCAAGCCTGTAATTGCAGCTACAGATAAAGTGAGTGATTTAAAAGAGATGATCGAAGAAGCTGATTGTGGTGAGTGGGTTTGGTCAGGTGATGTACAAACTTTTATAAATAAAGCTAAAGAAATGTCGAAATCAAAAAGATTGCCAATGATGGGGTCTAACGGTCGTAAGTATTTAGAAGCTAAATTTAATGTAAAGCGTTCTGTTGATATATTAGAGAGTCATTTTAAAAAAGTGAGGTAGAAGAGGGTATGTTTAAAGATAAGACACTACTAATTACTGGTGGTACAGGTTCTTTTGGAAATGCTGTAATGAAACGGTTTCTAGATACTGATATAAAAGAAATTCGAATTTTCTCACGTGATGAGAAAAAACAGGATGATATGAGAAAACTTTATAGAAATGACAAACTCAAGTTTTATCTTGGAGACGTAAGGGACTTAGCAAGTGTCAAGAATGCTATGCATGGTGTTGACTATATCTTCCATGCCGCTGCATTGAAGCAAGTTCCATCATGTGAATTTTTCCCCCTTGAAGCGGTCAAAACTAATGTTTTAGGAACAGACAATGTACTCACTGCTGCTATTGAATATGGGGTTGAAAAGGTAATCTGTCTTTCAACTGATAAAGCAGCATATCCAATTAATGCAATGGGGATTTCAAAGGCGATGATGGAAAAGGTTTTTGTGGCAAAATCAAAAACAGTATCTCCTGATAGAACTCTTATCTGTGGTACTAGATATGGTAATGTAATGGCCTCACGTGGATCAGTTATTCCATTATTTATTGAACAGATTAAAAGTGGAAAGCCTTTAACAGTAACGGATCCTAATATGACAAGATTTTTAATGAGTTTAGAAGAAGCAGTCGAATTAGTCGTATTTGCTTTCCAAAATGCTGAGGCTGGAGATATTATGGTTCAAAAATCGCCTGCAAGTACTATTGGCGATCTTGCTCAAGCTGTAAAGGAATTATTTAATGCGGATAATGAAATTGAAATAATTGGAACTCGTCACGGGGAAAAGCGATATGAAACACTTCTTACTAAAGAGGAATATGTAGTTGCCGAGGACTTAGGTGGATTCTTCAGAGTTCCTGCTGATCAAAGAGATCTTAACTATGATAAGTATTTTGCTGAGGGAGATCAAAAGCTTTCTACTATAGAAGAATATAACTCCGATAATACTCAAATTCTAAGCATTGAACAAATTAAAGAAACATTACTTAAATTAGACTATGTACAAAACGAGCTTAAGGAATGGCGTAAAGAGACTCCAGTAATGAACTAAAAGGTGGAATTAATTAATGAATATTCTTGTTACAGGTGCAAAAGGTTTTTTAGGGAAAAACCTTATTGCCGAGCTTAGAAATAAAGGGTATAGCAATATATTTGAGTTTACTAGAGAAAGTGATTTCTCATTACTTGAAAAATATACAGAAGAGTGCGATTTTGTCTTTCATTTAGCTGGAGTAAATAGACCGAAAGATGAAAATGAATTTATGAAAGGTAATTTTGGCTTTACATCTAAATTGCTAGAACTATTAAAGAAACATAATAACAAAGCTCCTGTACTTATTACTTCATCAATTCAGGCAGAAAAGGATAATCCTTATGGAAGAAGTAAAAAGGCAGGAGAAGATTTATTATTTGATTATTACAAAGAAACTGATGTAAAAGTCTATGTATATAGATTACCAAACTTATTTGGTAAGTGGAGCAAGCCTAACTATAATACTGTAGTGGCTACATTTTGTCATAATGTAGCTAGAGACTTAGATATTCAGATAAATAATCCGGATGCAGAGCTTAATTTATGCTATATAGATGATGTATTAGAAGAGTTTTTACGTGCATTAGAGGGCAATCCAACTATTCAAGGTGATTATTGTGGAGTGCCTATAACACATAATATTAAACTTGGAGTGTTAGCCGAGCTTATAAAGGGCTTTAAGGAAAGTAGAACAAATCTAAGTATTCCTAATATGGAAGATGCTCTAACTAAGAAGCTTTATAGTACTTATTTAAGTTTCTTACCAGAAGATAAGTTTTCTTATGACCTTAAAATGAATTGTGACCATAGAGGATCTTTTACAGAATTTATGAGAACACCTGAAAGAGGACAAGTATCTGTAAATGTATCAAAACCTGGGATTACGAAGGGGAACCATTGGCATCATACAAAAAATGAAAAATTCTTAGTTGTTAGTGGAGAAGGATTAATTCGATTTAGAAAGATAGATTCTGAAGAAATTATTGAATATAGAGTCAGTGGAGACAAGTTACAGGTTGTAGATATTCCTACTGGATATACTCACTCCATTGTAAATGTAGGCGAGAGTGATTTAGTAACAGTAATGTGGGCGAATGAATGTTTTGATCCAGAAAAACCAGACACTTACTTCGTGGAGGTATAACCATATGAAGAAATTAAAAGTCATGACAGTCGTTGGTACTAGACCAGAGATTATAAGATTGTCGGCTGTTATTAATAAATTAGAAGAATCGAATGCAATAGAACATATACTTGTTCATACAGGGCAAAATTATGATTATGAATTAAATGAGGTATTTTTTAAAGATTTTAATTTGAAAAAACCAGATTATTTTCTTAATGCAGCTACTGGAACAGCAGTAGAAACCATTGGTAATATTTTAGTTAAAATAGATCCTATTATGGATGAGGTTAAACCAGATGCTTTGTTAGTACTGGGAGATACGAATAGTTGTTTATGCGCTATAGCAGCAAAAAGAAGACATATTCCAATATTCCACATGGAAGCGGGAAATCGATGCTTTGATCAAAGAGTTCCAGAAGAAACTAATAGAAAAATTGTTGATCATACAGCAGATATAAATTTAACTTATAGTGATATTGCAAGAGAATACTTGTTAAGAGAAGGAATACCGGCAGATAGAATTATTAAAACAGGAAGCCCTATGTTTGAAGTGCTAAACTCTAGAAAAGATGACATTGAGAAATCAGATGTATTAGAGAAATTGGCACTTGAAGAAGGTAAGTATTTTGTAGTATCAGCTCATAGAGAAGAAAATATTAATTCAGAAACCAATTTCTTAGATTTAGTTGATAGTTTAAATGCGGTTGCAGAAAAGTATAATATGCCTGTAATTGTGAGTACTCATCCAAGAACTAGAAACATGATTGAAGCAAAAGCGATTGAGTTTAATCCTTTGGTGAAGACGATGAAACCATTAGGATTCAATGATTATGTAAAACTTCAAATTAAAGCTAAAGCTGTACTTAGTGATAGTGGAACGATCAGTGAAGAATCTTCTATTCTTGGATTTAGAGCACTTAATATTAGACAAGCACATGAAAGACCGGAAGCTATGGAAGAAGCATCTGTAATGATGGTGGGTTTAAAGAAAGAAAGAATTTTGCAGGGATTAGAGGTATTAGAAGTACAAGAAAAAAATACATTAAGGATTGTTGGAGATTATAGTATGCCTAATGTATCGGATAAGGTGCTTAGAATTATCTTGTCATACACAGATTATGTAAACAGGGTTGTTTGGAGGGAAAGGTAGTGATGGATGGGCATAAGGATGTACTAAAGGTTCTATTAGTTTCTCCATTACCACCACCATCTGGCGGTATCGCAACATGGACAAAAAAGTATGTAAACTGGACAAAAGGTAAAAATATACATGTTGATATTGTGAATACTGCAGTTGTCGGAACAAGATTAGATAAAATTAATTCAAGAAGAAAATTACTTGATGAAGCTAAAAGAACAAAGGATATATTAAAAGAATTAATAGCTAAGTTAAATTGTAACAGTGCTAATATTGCACATATAAACACCTCTTGTGGAGCATATGGAGTAATTAGGGACTATATTTTTGCTAAAATTATTAAAAAGAAAGGCATTTCATTAATTGTTCATTATCATTGTAATATTGAAGATCAAGTAAAAAATAGAAAAATTCAAAAAAAGTTTTTTCAAATGCTTTCGAAAACTGCTGATATAAATTTAGTTTTAAATAAGTCATCACAAAAATATATAAAAGTTGTGTC
>NZ_JBALMU010000164.1:0-1408 GCF_036962285.1 Bacillus sp. JJ634 | reverse complement strand
TTCGTTTGTCTATATCTAAACAGCATGATTATTATGAAAGAAAACTAGATGAATTGTTAAAAGAGATGCCTGACTATGTGGTTAAATATGTAGATGCTAAGCAGGATATCCGCTCTCCCCTCACCCTTTTCAATTATGTACGGGATTATCAAGAGTTTTTTAACTGGCTCATGGCTGAAGGAATTGTCCCATGCAAATCGATTAAAAAAATCACACCTGGATATCTTGAAAACCTATCTTTAGAGGAAGCAAGTAATTATTTTAAATTTATAGCTAGGAAAAAATATAAAGTCTCAAAGAATGATGAAACGAAAAAAATTAATCCAAAAACTGTTAATCGCCATAAGTCCTCCCTTCGCTCCCTTTTTAAATACCTGACGACAGAAGCTGAATTGGATAATAGAGAACCCTATTTCCATAGGAACGTTATGCAGAAAATCCAGGTTAAAAAGGTATCAGAAACGTTTAATGAACGGGCCAAACATATAACCGAAAAAATCTTTGTTAATGACCAGGATATTGATTTCTTAGCGTACGTGAAAGACGAATACGAGCATTCTCTTTCTGACACTCAGAAACACTACTTCAAGCGGGATAAAGAACGAGATTATGCCATCCTCTCTCTCTTTCTTGGAAGTGGAATCCGTGTGAATGAATTATCCAATTTAAGGATCAAAGATATTGATTTTAGTTCAAAGGAAATCAGTGTGATTAGAAAGGGAAACAAAAAGGATACGGTTAGCGTGACCCCCTCCTCTCTTCATGATCTTAAAGAGTATTTATCGATTCGACATGTACGTTATGCAGGGAAAGACGATGAGAATGAATTTGTTTTTATCAAACTCTATAAAGGAGAACCTCTCCCTCTTACTAATCGTGCCATTGAAAACATTGTTTATAAGTATACGAAGTCCTTTGATAAAAGAATGTCACCACATAAACTACGGCATACTTATGCTACGAATTTGGCAGAACAGACGGGTGGGGACATTCCTTTGATTATGTCACAATTAGGCCATACATCATCCGATACGTCCCTCCTGTATATTAATACTTCTAGGGAGAAAGCTAGGAAGGCTGCAGAGCTATTGGATAAACGTAGGGATAAATAATATATATTTGTATTTTTTACTTGATGAGTAGTGCAGAGGAAAAGAAGTAAGTAAGTAAGAGACGTGTTGGGGAATTTTTTAATTTTTTTATGAATCTAGAATTCCGATGGGTTCAGCAAGAAATAAATCATAAATATAAAAAAAACGTGCTCGTAAACCAATGGCTAAACAAAAAACTTTTGGTTTATGAGCACGTTTTGATTGAAATTCAAAACCTATTTAAGAGAGAGATACCAGTCAGAAAAGGCCCTATTGCTTCACATGTGTTAAGTTTACAGTGTGAACAGATTTATGAT
>NZ_JBALMU010000163.1:8158-8486 GCF_036962285.1 Bacillus sp. JJ634 | reverse complement strand
TTCGGGTTGTATTATATAGGTAATAAAAGAACATATTTTATAAAAACAAAAGGATTTCCCATTTTTTTGAAGAATATGTATAGTACAAGATAAGCAGCTGTTTACCTTTAAAGCTTAGGTAGATGTATTTTTTAAAAACTTATTATATTCATTCCAACATAATTGCAATTACATAAGAGTTAATTGAGAATATGAATGTATTTTTTCAATTAGTAGAAGTCTGTCTTAGTGTATTTAAAGAACATGAAATTGTACTATAGTACAGAAAAACCAACGTAATAAAAGGACTTTTGCAATTTTTAAAAAGGGTGTTCATTTTTAAGTAATT
>NZ_JBALMU010000163.1:7460-8087 GCF_036962285.1 Bacillus sp. JJ634 | reverse complement strand
TCTATACCTAGGGAGTGTGAGTGAATATGGTAACATTATATACATCACCAAGTTGTACTTCATGTAGAAAAGCAAAAGCATGGTTAGAAGAACATGAAATTCCATATAAAGAGCGGAACATTTTCTCGGAACCGCTTACAATTGAAGAGATTAAGGAAATTCTGCGTATGACAGAAGATGGTACGGATGAGGTCATCTCAACTAGATCAAAAACATTCCAAAAGCTGAATGTGAATCTAGAAACGTTACCTCTTCAAGAGTTGTATAAATTAATTAAAGAAAATCCTGGATTATTAAGAAGACCTATTATTCTTGATGAAAAGCGACTTCAAGTTGGGTACAATGAAGATGAGATTCGTCGCTTCTTACCGCGTAAAGTTCGTACGTTCCATCTTCGAGAAGCACAACGATTAGTTAATTAATAATGTATTTGATTGCTCTGCTAGAGATTGTCTGCAGAGCTTTTTCTTTACTTAGTTTTGAGAATCTTTATTTTTTTAAGAGTACAATGTATGGGTAAGGGAAATTTTGAGTATATAATAGATAATGAATTTAAATACTTGGCTAAAATATTTGTCGTCGAAAATGTCATAAAGTTGCGGAATGAGGAATTTTTCTATAAAATAA
>NZ_JBALMU010000163.1:7000-7403 GCF_036962285.1 Bacillus sp. JJ634 | reverse complement strand
AATTTTTCTATAAAATAAATGGCATATTAGGCAAACAATTGTTTTTTAATTAATGAAGTTTTTTATTTCCCTTCTTGTAGTTTTTATCATAAAATAGAGTAACACTTATATTCCTATCAAGTCCTCACTGACTAAAGCTGGTTTTAGAGTAATTTTTGCTTGGGGGTTTTTTATCCCTTCAAAATGTGAAAGGAAGGGAGAGGAGATTTATGGAAATTGAACGTATTAATGATGATACAGTGAAATTTTATATTTCCTATATAGATATTGAGGAACGAGGTTTCGATCGCGAAGAAATTTGGTATAGTCGTGAACGAAGTGAAGAACTTTTCTGGGAAATGATGGATGAAGTTCATCAAGAAGAGGAATTTGTTATTGAAGGTCCATTGTGGATTCAAGTTCA
>NZ_JBALMU010000163.1:0-6977 GCF_036962285.1 Bacillus sp. JJ634 | reverse complement strand
GCTCTTGAAAAAGGTCTAGAAATTCTTGTGACGCGAGCACAATTAGGGAAAGATGGACAAAAGCTGGATTTAGCTTTTTCAGATGAAAAACTGAAAAACTTCCAGATGGATGATAAAGTCGAAAGTCTCCTTGAAGAGCATTTCCAAGGAAAAGAAGACTATAGCGGCGTGGCCTTTGAAGACGGTATGATTGAATTTATTACGGAGTTCCCTGACTTCGAGGATGTAATTTCTCTCAGTAAGCGTTCTGGCTTAGATCAATGGACGACTAAACTGTATGCGTATGAGGGTAAATATTTTCTATATATTGAATTTGCTGAAGATAGTATTGAAGAAGAAGATATCGATAATGTATTGAGTGTGCTGTTGGAGTACAGTCATGAATCTCCGGTGACGGTTCATGTTCTTGAAGAGTATGGCAAACTGGTGATTGACGGCAATGTGTTCGAAACAGTCTCCAATTATTTTTCATAAAATTATGCCGATTTCAAATAGAAATCGGTTTTTTGGTACATAGAAAAAGCACCCAATTGGGTGCTTTTCTTATTTTAACCCGCTATACAAAGCTTTCAGTGATTCTTTCGTAATAGTCACAGGATTATTCATCATATTAGGTGCGAAGCTATTAGCAACAAGATGATCTAAATCGTCTTCTGTTTTGACACCGACTTCTTCTAGTGTTGTTCGTAATCCCATTTCCTTTTTCATTTCGTCAATGCGGTCGGCTAATTCTTCCGCATCCTTAAATCCTAGACGCTGACTAAAAGCGTGTAGACGTTCTGCTTCAGGTCCTGATTGGCTATTTAACTTCCAAAACGAAGGAAGCGTAAAGGCGCAAGCTTCGCCGTGTGGAATATCGAAATCTTGTGTTAATGGATAAGAACAAGCATGAGCTGCTGCTGTTTGAGTGAGATTAAACGCCATACCAGCTGTAACAGATGCTTCACTCATTTTTGCTCTTGCTTCTAAATTATCCGGTTCGTGATACGCTGTTAGTAAGTGCTTGAACACGAGAGAGGCCGCTCTTTCTGCTGCTAAATCTGTAAGCGGCTGATGTTTCTTGCCGTAGTATGCTTCGAGCGAATGAGCTAGGACATCAAGGCCGCTTGCTGCTGTAACGGCTGGCGGACAAGTGACTGTCAACTCAGGATCTACGAGTGCGTACATGGGATAGAAGTAATCACTGCCGATTGGTGCTTTTATATCATTTTCAGTATCCGTTAACACCGAAACAGTAGTGATTTCACTAGCTGTTCCTGATGTTGTTGGAATGGCAATCAGGGGAATACCTGGCTTGTTAATGGGACGTTTCCTAGAGAAGAAATCAGCTGTCGGGTATGGTGTTTTAGCGACAAAACAAGCTACCTTCGCGCAATCTATAATGCTGCCGCCTCCAAGTGCAATAGCAAATTCACATTGGTGTTCACGAATCATATCTGCGCAGGCATCTGTATTGTGAACAGTTGGATTTGGTTGAATATCAGAAAAGAGGGTAGTAATTCTTCCTTCTGATTGATCAATAATCTTTTGCGCGATTCCATGTCGAACCATGGAAGGGGCGCTGATTAATATGCCGTTTTTTAGACTAGAGTCTTTTAAAATATCAGGTAATGTGTTCAGTTTACCTACTCCGAAATCGATCGGGACAGGCTGTACATAGAAAAAGTTCTCCATTGTTGTTTCTCCCCCTTTGGTTTATGCGATTATGTTAATATAATGGTTTGGAACTAAAAATTAACATTTATTATAACACGGTTTATTTTGTAAGTAATGTTTGATCTGTGAAAAGATATTGCTGTTTTCGAGTGCTCTTTATTAACTTGGGGATAAATCCTTGCTACTGTTTTTTAGACTAATGAAATGAATAGTAAGATAATTATACGTTACATTATATCACAATTAAAGGAAGAAAATGTTAAAATAAGTTGCGGTGAAGAAAAATTGCGTAAGACCATTGAAACGTTTAATACATGTGGAATTACTAAAACGGCGGTGTTACAGGGATTTTTATTGTTAGATGAAGAGTCATCGCTGGAAATTATTTTTGTGAATGCTGTAAAGGATTGAATATTTATGTGAAGTTTTGTAACATTTGTAGTGTTTACACCGTATTACGAGGAAAGAAAGATGCACCGCCTGTTGTAATGGGATTGTCCGTGTCAGGCATCTAACTAAATGAAAAAGGGGAAGAAACGAAGAATTTGGATGGTGCTTTAGTAGAACTTGAAAAGAGTGAGAACTCATCTGAAAAGAAAAAGGAGATGCTAAACATTATAACCCCTAATGCAGGAAAACATCTTTCTGCTAAGCTACTTGAACAACAAAAAGCAGGGACCCATATTAGTTTATGTATAACATGGGTTCCTGCTTTTTGAGTTTATGATTTTAACTTATTGTGCTGTATAGCCGCCGTCAACGGTTAATGTATTGCCTGTCATAAAGGATGAATCGTCTGAAGCCATGAACAGTACAGCCTTTGCCATTTCTTCTGATGTTCCAAGACGCTGCATTGGTGTCATAGCAGCAAGTGCTTGTTTACTTTCTTCTGGAATAATCGGTGTATCAATAAAGCCTGGTGCTAAGGAATTCACACGGATATTTTTCGTTGCATATTCCAGTGCAAGGGAGCGTGTTAAGTTAATAACGCCGCCTTTTGCTGCATTATAAGCTGCTGAGCCAGGTGAACCGACCAACCCGTACATAGAAGCTGTGTTAACAATGGACCCGCCGCCGGATTTTAGCATTTCACGAATCGCTTCACGAGCTACTAGAAATACACCATCTAAATCGACATTAACGGTGTTGCGCCATTCCTCATAAGGAAGCTCTTCTGTTGGTGTCACTTTTCCAATCCCTGCATTATTAAATACGATATCTACTTTTCCAAAAGCATCGACTGTCTTTTTAAAAATATTTTGTACTTCTTCTTCTTTTGTAATATTTGCTGTTATAAAAAGGGCTTCAGCATTTTGCGCTTTTAACTCTGCTTCAAAAGCTTTTCCTTTTTCTTCATTTAAGTCGACAAGTACGACTTTTGCGCCTTCCTCAACGAATAACTTTGCTGTTGCAGCACCAATTCCTGATGCTCCGCCTGTAATGACCGCTACTTTATCTTGTAACTTACCCATATCGATACATCCTCCTTTAATAGTTACAAAAAACATTCCATATTTTCTGTTGCATACCTACTAGCATGACACAAATGAACCCTGATGATTCGGAGTTATAATTGTTCCTCTATAATAGTGATTTATATTACTTTTGGATGGGTCTAAAGGTAATGTAATAACTGTTGCGATAATGATATATTAATTTACTAATTTGGTAAATATATTATCCTGGGCAATATTCAACAACTTTTTGAACGTTATATAACGGAACTAATAAACAGGAGAATAGTGGATATTTCGTGTTATAGTAGGTATACATCCTATATAAGGAGGTAAAGTATGCTAACTGCAAAAAGCCATGATGGGACGTTAATCACTTTGCCGGAAATACTTACAGCAAACATGCTCGCTTTGATTAAAGCATCCGCCCCCTACTATTGTCCTTGCTGTGCAACGGAGCTTGTCATTAAAGCAGGAGCTATGAAAATTCCTCATTTTGCCCACAAAAGCAACACCTCTTGTCATGCCTCATCAGAACCTGAGTCACCTTATCATTTACTTGCGAAACGACAACTTTTTTCTTGGTTGAAGGACCATGGTTATCAAGCAGAATTAGAAGCTTATTTACCTGTTATTAAGAAGCGAGCGGATATTCTAGTAAAGAGTGAAGGACAAACATACGCCTTTGAATTTCAGTGCTCGACGATTAGTGAAGCTGTATTTATCGAACGAACAGAATCCTATAAAAGCCTCGATATTACACCAATTTGGATTTTAGCTGAGAAAAATATAAAAAGAGTGGATACTCAAGAGTTTAGACTATCCGCTTTTCAATGGCTGTTTGTAACAGGGGTCAGTGCCTATCCTTTTTTATGGACGTATTGTCCAGAGCGCAATCAAGTATTTGCCCTTAAAGGCATTACGCCTTTTTCTCCTGCAACCGTGTTTGCCGAAATGACCGCTGCTCCATTACAGCTCCTTTCACCTAAACACCTTATTCCTCGAATCCATGAACAGTTCCCCTTTATTACACTATGGCGTTATAAACGGAAAAGCTGGTGCCTTCATCGCGTGAAAACAGCTAATCTACATAACCCATTTTTTCTCGCTTTATATAGACATCGTTTAACCGCAGCGACATTGCCTATTGAAGTCGGAATTCCAGTCAAAAGCATGACGCTGATTAGGACGGCTGCGATTGAGTGGCAAGCCTGGCTTTATTTAGATGTTTTACATAAAAGGGAGCTAGGGCAATTTGTGCAATTACGAACGTTTCTGCAGTCTTTTCAAAAAAGAGTCGCTAAAGGTGTAATTACATTAAGGACATTACCGCTAGTAAAGCGTGACGCGTTTCATCCTGTTTATGAATATATCGCCTTTTTAGTACAAGCAGGTTATTTAACAGAGACGACAGCAGGCTGTTATAAGCTAACGAAAGAAATCACCATTCCCCAAACGATGATGGAACAGGAAGAACTGGAAAAGATGTTCTATCATGAGTATAAATGGATGCTTGAGAAGAACAATATCATTTATAATGAAAAAGCTTGATCTACTTCGTGTCATAGGGGAATAAGAGCAGGAGTTTCCTAGTGAATGAAGAAATAGTTAGTATGGAGAAGCTATACATGATCAAGGATCCATATCGAGGAAGTACTTTTGAATGGAGGAATGTGAAATGACAAAGGAAACATCGGTGAATACATTACCATCACGCCAAGATATTACGGTTGAGGATACATGGAGACTTGAGGATATTTTTGCATCAGATGAGGCTTGGGAAGCGGCTTACCAGGAAGTAAAAGAAGAGTTAAAGAAAGCGAATCAATTCCAAGGCAAGTTAGGAGAGAGTGCAGATCAATTATATAATGCGCTGCAATTTCAAGATAATGTGTTAGAGAGGTTGGGGAAAGTCTATGCGTACTCTCATATGCGTTATGATCAAGATACAACGAACTCTCTTTATCAAGGGTTCGATGACCGGGCGAAAAATTTATATGCACAAGCATCCAGTGCATTTGCTTATATTGTGCCTGAACTGTTAAGCATCGAGGAAAGCACAATTTCTCAGTTTATGGCTGAAAAGAGTGAATTGAAATTATATGAACATGCGATTGAAGAAATTAATTTACAGCGTCCGCACGTGTTATCTGCGACAGAGGAGGCATTGTTAGCTCAAGCTTCAGAAGTGTTTGATGCTTCTAGTAATACGTTTGGAATGTTAAATAATGCAGATTTGAAATTCCCAACGATTAAAGATGAAGACGGCAATGATGCAGAGATTACGCATGGTCGCTATATTCGTTTTTTAGAAAGTACAGATCGTCGTGTTCGTCGGGAAGCTTTTGAAGGAGTATATAGTACGTATGGCAAGTTCCGTAATACATTTGCGAGCACGCTAGCCGGACAAGTGAAGAGCCAAAACTTTAATGCATCTGTTCGTAAATATGACAATGCCCGTCAAGCAGCTCTAAGCAATAATAATATTCCAGAAGCGGTTTATGATAATTTAGTGGAAACAGTGAATGAGCATCTTCCTTTACTACACCGCTATTTAGATTTACGCAAGAAAGTTCTAAAGCTTGATGAACTTCATATGTACGATTTATTTACGCCGCTTGTACAAGAAGTGAAGATGGAAGTAACGTATGAAGAAGCGAAAGACTATGTTTTAAAAGGTCTTGCGCCGCTTGGTGAAGATTATTTACAAGTTCTAAAAGAAGGATTTGAAAATCGTTGGGTCGATGTGCATGAGAATAAAGGAAAACGCAGCGGTGCGTATTCTTCAGGTACATATGGCACAAATCCATATATTTTAATGAACTGGCAAAATAACGTGAACAACTTATTTACGCTTATTCATGAATTCGGTCATTCTGTTCATAGTTACTACACGCGTAAATATCAGCCATATCCGTATGGAAACTACTCGATTTTCGTAGCGGAAGTAGCTTCGACATGTAATGAGAACTTATTAAATGATTATTTATTAAATACAATTGAGGACGAGAAGAAGCGAATTTATTTATTAAATCATTATTTAGAAGGCTTCCGAGGCACGTTATTCCGTCAAACGATGTTTGCAGAGTTTGAGCATACAATTCACGTAAAAGCTCAAAATGGTGAGGCATTAACAGCGGATATGCTTACGGAAGAGTACTATGCGTTAAATAAGAAGTATTTTGGCGATAACATGGTGATTGATGAAGAAATCGGCTTAGAGTGGGCGAGAATTCCGCATTTCTATTACAATTATTATGTGTATCAATATGCGACAGGTATTAGCGCGGCTACAGCATTAAGTAAACAAATTCTTGAAGAAGGAGAGCCGGCGGTTAACAGATATATTGAATTCTTAAAATCAGGCAGCTCCGATTATCCGATTGAAGTATTGAAAAAAGCTGGAGTCGATATGACGCAAGCCGAGCCAGTTCGTGAAGCATTAAAAGTGTTTGAAGAGAAATTAAACGAATTAGAATCACTTCTATTAAAATAAAAACATAAAGCGAGGCCCTTCAGACAAAGGGAGGGCCTCGCTTATTTTAGTTAAAACCCTTTAAAACGTTTACGTTCGTTCATACTATGTAAAAAGAGAAACAGAACAAAAAATAAAATAGGGGAGGTAATATATAAAGGCATTAATTTCATAAATCCTAGCAGTTGGAAAAAAATAGAGAGGAATAGAAGGGCAAGTAAAATAATAAACTTAAACATTATACTTCTCTCCTTTATCATATTAAAATAATATTTAACTTTATTTTCATGTATAGTTAAATAATGGTCATTAGGAGTTTTATTTTACAGTTTATGTAGATTGTAAAAGAATATGATTATGACAAATATGTGAAGTTTCGCACATACTTATTG
>NZ_JBALMU010000162.1:1213-5886 GCF_036962285.1 Bacillus sp. JJ634 | reverse complement strand
GTCTGTAACAAGAATTTCAGTCCTTTTACAATCGTTTTACTAAATAGTAAAATACATGATAATAGCCTTATAAATTTTTCTCAAAATAAGTTATTACATAGCAGTTACATTAAAATACATAGAAATTAAATGACATGAGGAGAATAAAATGTCTAAATCAAAATTAACAAGTCGTGACATTAAAGCAGTTGAAACTAAATCACGTATTTTTCAAACTGCATACAAGCTCATTTCAGAAAAAGAATATGAAAACGTTTCTATTTCTGATATTTGTAAGAGTGCAGATGTCTCCATTGGAGCTTTCTATCATCATTACAAAGGAAAAGATGATATATTATTAGAAATCTATAGCCAAGCAGATAAACATTACAATCAATCACTACGCGGCAAAGAATTCCACAACTATACAACGAAATTGGAAACCTATATTACATCATATTTCGAGTACAGTGCTAATACTACAGGATATAACATACTCAAACATATATTCCGCCCTGATAATAGATTATTCCAAATGGAAGATCGACCTTTAATGAAAAACCTTCTTAATATTATTGAAGCTGGTCAAAAAAGTTCAGAATTCCGCACAGATAAATCAGCTAATGAACTATTTGAATTTGTCTTAGTAACAATAAGGGGAGTTATTTTCAACTGGTGCGCGAATGAAGGAACAGAAGATTTATTGCAGAAGCAAAAGCTATTTACGGAATTTATTCTTCTATGTCTCAAAAATAATAACACAGAGTAAAAAAACGAGTTATAGGAGAAGAAATGCGACTTTACTTTAGATGAAGTGTCTACTGATAATCATCGTTCCTATATCATACACACATCATTTATATGATTAAAATAATTCAATCACACCCTTGAGAACCCTTATCTATTAAAGTTTATATAATCATGCACAAAGAAAAGAATGAAGCAAAATAAATGGTGAAACTCTGAATGTATAAAAAATGGCGAAAAACTAATGTTGATTTCCCGCCATTTTTTATACATATTGAACTTTTGCCAGCGCCGTAAAATAACCTACTAGCAATACTGTTTAACAATTAAGTTAAGAAACCCAGGGTGTTCTAAATTATACCAGATAAAAAGATGACTCAATATTCAAAAACGAATATGAGTCATCTTTTTTAATGAGTTATTTTATTGAAATGAAAAATAACCGTCAGTTTTTCAGCGACCTTGAAATCCTCACGAGACTTTTACATCTGAGGGGGAGATTATTAGGCATTTCTCTTCCTGTTCACCTTATTTATAGAATTTAACACGGTCTTCAAGCGGTTGGAATTCTTTTTCACCTGGTGGAGAAGTTGGATTACCAAATGGCATTTGGGCAATTAATTTATATTCCCCAGGGATATTCCATTCCTTTTTCACTTCCTCATCAATTAGCGGATTATAATGTTGTAAAGACGCTCCTAATCCTTCTGCTTCCAATGCTGTCCATACAACTAATTGGTGCATACCTGATGCTTGGTTTGACCAGATTGGGAAATTGTCAGCGTATGTAGAGAATTGTTCTTGAAGAGATTTAACTACTGCTTCATCTTCAAAGAATAATACTGTTCCGTATCCAGCTTTAAAGGAATCCATTTTTTGCTGAGTAGCTGTGAAATCGGCTTCTCCGACTACTTTTCTTAACGTTTCAGTTGTAATGTCCCATAATTTATCATTCGCTTCTCCTGTTAATACAACAAGACGTGCAGTTTGGGAGTTGAAAGCAGATGGGGTATATTTTACAGCAAATTCAACAATTTCTTTAATTCTTTCATCAGATACTTGTACCTCTTTATTGATTCCATAGTAAGAACGTCTTTCTTTCAATGCAGTGTAAAAATCTTTCGTCATAATATTTATTCCTCCTAAAAGCCCATTTTAATACACGACCTATTATCTTCGTCATTTGAAATCCATATTCATTGCTAAGCAACATTTGTTAAATCTTTTGAATCCTTTTGAAAAATCAATCGACCTACTGAAAGTAACTTGCTTCCATTTGCTTGATAACGATTTGCTCAAACTTCATATTCATTTTTTAATTACAACATGTGCATGCACATGTTGTAATTTGCAGTGATTTACTTCTGTATAATTAGCGAATTGTGAATAATGCTTTTGACCAAGGAATTAATTGATCTAACATTTGATTTACTGAATCTTCTTGAACTGCTTTTGGTTTAAAGTCAGTACCGTTTTCAAAATCAGTGAATAAAGATAATGCTGGATGTACGCGAACGTCTGCAACTAACAATTCACCTAAAATACCACGTAAGTGTTCTGCCGCACGAGCACCACCTACTGAACCGTAAGATACAATGCCAGCCGCTTTGTTGTTCCACTCTTCACGTAAATAGTCTAATGCATTTTTAAGTGCCCCTGTAATTGAGTGGTTATATTCTTGAACGATAAATACGAAGCCGTCTTGGGCTGCGATAATTTCAGACCATGCTGCTGCGCCTGAAGTATCTCCGCCTTCTTCACCTAGTAATGGCAATTTATAATCTGCGATATCGATAATTGTGTAGTTTGCGTCACCGCGTTTATCTGCTAATTCTTTTACCCATGCACCAACTTGTGGACTTACGCGCCCTTCACGTGTAGATCCTAAAATAATACCAATGTTTAATTTTGTCATTGTTTCTTCCTCCTTTTGTCCAGCTCCAAATAATTTATTTAAAAATCCCATTTTATTGTTTCACCCCCTTACAAGTATTCTTTTTCAATCGTCAGCGTACTTCGTACAGTACCGATTGGTCTCACTATTTTTTCGATTTGTTCACGTTTTGGTTCAAAGAATGGCGGTAAAGATAATTTTTCACCAAGTGTTTCGTATCGTTCATCCTCCATAAATCCAGGACCATCCGTTGCCAATTCAAATAAGATGGAAGGGGCAACATTTGTATATAAAGATCCAAAATAATAACGCTCTACATAACCTGAGTTTCGTAATTGGAATTCATGTAAACGTTGTTGCCATGCATCTAAATCTGTACGTTCATCCACTCGGAATGCTGTATGATGAACTGTACCAAAGCCTTGTCGAGCTTGCGGAAGAATTGTATTATATTCGACGATTACTTGTGCACCGTTTCCGCCTTCACCCATCTCAAATAAGTGGAAGGAACCTTCCCTGGCAACTTCTCTCATGAAGAACACTTTCTCCAGCACTTCTTTAAAATAATCATAATAAGAGGTACGAACGAAAATTGGTCCTAACCCTGTAATCGCATATTCTAACGGAATCGGCCCTTTTTGCCATGGTGTTCCAGAAGCGTCACCTTGATTATGTTCATCTGAAATGAGTTGATACTGTTGATCATCAAAATCAACAAAAGATAATGTCTTCTTACCAAATTGCTCTTTAATGCCTGTATGTTTTACTTCGTATTTATCAAAACGTTTTACCCAATAATCTAATGCTGCATCAGTTGGTACACGGAAAGACGTTTTTGAAATTTCGTTCGTGCCATGTACCCCTTTCGGAATACCAGGAAAATCGAAGAATGTCATATCTGTTCCTGGACTACCAACATCATCTGTGAAATATAAGTGATATGTTTTGATATCGTCTTGGTTCACCGTTTTCTTTACTAAACGCATACCTAATACATAAGTAAAAAATTCATAAATCCTTTCTGCACTGCTTGTAATTGCTGTTACGTGATGAAGTCCTTTTAATTCGTTCATCTTTATTCCTCCGTTTTACCAATATCTCAGATTCAAGATATATACATAAAAATTAACTTCTTGTCGTTCTGTAACCAATTTGTTTTAATAAACCAATTCGGACACTAATGAAAAATGTACGAATTGGTTTATTATTAGTATAATATTTTATAGCCTAAAATTATGCTGCTGGGTTGATTTCTAATTCAACTTTGATTCTGATGTCTTTCCCTACAAGTACGCCACCTGTTTCAAGTGCTGCATTCCAAGTAAGATCGAACTCTTCACGGTTAATTTTAGCTGTTGCTTCAAATCCGTACACTTCTACACCCCATGGGTTCGTACCTTTACCACCAAATTCAACATCAAAAGTTACTGGTTTTGTTACACCTTTAATAGTTAAGTCACCAGTTACTTTGTAATCATCTCCAGCTTTTGTAATGTTTGTTGATTTAAAATCAATTGTTGGATATGTTTCTACATCAAAAAAGTCTGCCGATTTTAAGTGGTTATCACGATCTTCGCTGCGTGTGTTGATGCTTGCAACGTCAAATTTGAATGCAATTGAAGCTGTAGTTAAATCTGCTAAATCTGCAGCTTCTACGTCTGCTGTATAAGAATCGAATTGTCCTTTTACTTTTGATACCATCATATGTTTTACTTCAAACCCTACGCTTGAGTGTGATTGGTCCACTGTCCATTTTGCCATTTTAAAACCCCTCCATTTTTATCTCGAAACTGAGATATATATTTAAAAAAATTTAAAAGCTGTACATTCCATCATTTTTAAATAAATTATTATGAAATCAATTATCTCTAACTTGAGATAAATTTAACATACATCAATTCGTATTGTCAATACTTTTACATTCTACTATAAAAAATATTCCATAACGTACAGAAAGACCTGTCTTGAAATTTTATTGAGACAGGTCTTTTGCAACAAGAAATATACTTTCTTTTCAATTCATACACGCTATCAGATTTATCCCACTCTTAAC
>NZ_JBALMU010000162.1:214-1177 GCF_036962285.1 Bacillus sp. JJ634 | reverse complement strand
GGAAGTTTCACTTTATCATTTCTTTTAACTTTATGCTCTAGTCGGTTGTAGAATGACTTCAAGCTTTCATTTTTCCAAGTTTAATAAAATTGCGGTCTCTTTCATTAAGCTTTTGGGAAACGAGCATATCGTCATATTGATAAATGCCTTCCCCTGATTTTGTTCCTAGCTTTCCTTGCTCAACCAACTCTCGAATGATTTCAGGGGCTTCCATACTTTGATCTAAATCAGGAGCTACATTTTCAAACACTCGTTGCCACGTATCCAGTCCGCCAAAGTCTGCAATTTCAATCGGCCCTGTAAACGCCCAACGAAACCCTGGTCCAGCCGTTATTGCTGTATCAATATCCCGTGCACTAGCTACATCTTCTTTTAACAAATAAAATGCTTCGCGCATTAAGGCTGTCTGCAAACGGTTAGCGATAAATCCAGGAATTTCCTTTTTTAGAAGAATTGGCGATTTACCAATCTTGCGAATAAGATCCAGTGTCGCATCAACAACTGTCTCTTTTGTTTGAGGATGCTTTACAATTTCGACTAACGGGACTAAATGTCCAGGATTAAAGAAATGCGTAATTATCATTCGATCTGGAAAAGAAGCCTTTTCCATTAAACGTGAGATTGGAAACGTGGATGTATTGGAAGCCACAATGGCATCGGCCTTCATTATTCGTTCCAATTTTTCATAAAGCTCCCACTTCCACTCAATGACTTCCGGAATAGCCTCAATGATAAAATCGGCTTCCTTGACAGCTTCTTCTAGATCTGCGGTATAGTGAATATTCGCTAAATTAGACTGCTTTTGTTCCTCGTCTAATCCTACTTCTTCCGCAATCAATGACAGATTTTCAAAAATCCGATTTTTTGATTTTTGTAACAACTCTTCATTTAAATCATTTATCGTGACAGAATAACCACTAACCGCAAAAGATTGGGCAATGCTGCTCCCCATTACACCCGAAC
>NZ_JBALMU010000162.1:0-204 GCF_036962285.1 Bacillus sp. JJ634 | reverse complement strand
GGCAATATTTTTAATCATTTTGTACTTTCCTCCCTAGGTCTTTTCCTTCTAAGACGATTGCTTTGCATATTTCTATTTTTTTCATATGTAACCGCCAATACATTTTGAATGGCTGTTTTTCAATTAGGGTTAAGGTTACTTTTAATAGAACGTTCTACAGGTTCTATTAACATATATTCCCCTAAATATTGTAATATATTAAAT
>NZ_JBALMU010000161.1:277-1963 GCF_036962285.1 Bacillus sp. JJ634 | reverse complement strand
ACGGATTTTTCTCGTTTATAAAACAGTAGTATAGTAATCTCTACGTGTAAAGGAATTCTAGGAGGGCGTTATTGGTATGATTATAGGTCATTGGAGTCAAGTTTGATGTTATTTTATAAACAGATTCGATTGGATTTTCTTTAATATACGTCTGCTTTGTGCATAATCCTGTTCGCGTGCTTCCTCAACTTTCAAGCGCTCATCAAGCTTTCGGCTATATTCAGCATAACCAATTCCATGAGCTTGAAACATAGCCTTTTCCATTTCTGCCGTGTACAGTAAAGCGAGAGTTTTGATAAAGAATCAATCCTTTCCGAAATAATTTCCTTCTTAATCGTATCATTGATTAAGAAAGGTCACAAAGTGGTTCTCGTTCTCTATTAGAGGAGATTAGCGCTTCTGTACGCCTGTATAACACTCATTGCTCACAGACGCCAAATCCCTGCCATTTCCTTTGTTTTCCTTTCCTTTCCGTACGTTTAGTATTTTAAGAACGAACTCGCTAGCATATAAATTTTAAAATCTTAGATGCAAAATGGTATTTATATATTTAAAAATTAACCTCGTTAGAATATTTTGATTAAACCTTAACTGAAAATAGTTAGTAATATATATCATCCAATTATTGGTGTAAATTCTCTTGGCAGCTCATTAAATATTTTCCTTTTCTCGGGAAATACTATGAAGGAATTAAAACGGAAAGAGCAAGACAAAGAGAATGGATTATGTATAAATTGCTGGGGGAATGTTCAGAACGAATCGAATATGGTTGTTCAGATTATTTTCGCGACCATTGGGTTTGGGCCTTCACCTCATTTGTATTAATTTGGAATTTTTATACTTTTGAAGGTACACCAGTTGTTTTTCATTTTGAAAATGCCCCATGGGCGGCTTTTTTATCCAATCTTTTTAGTAACAGCGGGACATATGGCATTAACAGCATATGCGACAGGTGCTTTTGTCATTGCAGCTTTTAAAATGTTGAAAAATCCATTACTTCTTTTTAAGCAGTATGTATGTCGGCTTTGCGATTTTAGTGCCGGGTTTCTATTATTTCTGGTCTATCTTTATGAAGGATCAATGAAAAAAATAAAAAAGAAACACATCTCACAATCGTAAGGAGCGGTTGAGAATGAAAGGTCATTTTTTACATGTATTAAAATATGCTGTATTGGTCATTTCTGTTTGTTTAAGCTATCAAGCTGTTGAAGCACATGATAAAGGGCTTAAGTCAAATGAGTTTTATGAGGCAATGAAGCGCGATGTTACCGGTGATAAAAAAATTGATACCATTGAGTTAAGAGGTACACCAAGCGAAAAAAATCGTCACCTTTTAACGAAAATGGAACTTGTAGTGGAAAGCAGCCGCAAGAGGATGTCCATTCCCCTTGAAGCAGGATATAAACCGAAGCTCGCCCTTGCTGATTTTAATAAAGATGGTGTGCAGGATGTCTTTGTTTCCTTTCAAAAACAGAATAAATCTGAATTATTTCATCAAATTTATTCTTTTAACAAAGAACAAGTAGCAAATATAGAGGTGCCGCCTTCTGTTCCTGTTACAGCTCAATTTCAAGACTATTATATGGCAGACATTACTGTCGAGGGGCAAAAGCCAGTTCGGGTGGATATTAGCAGTCATAGAGAGGTGTATGAAGAGTTAGGGATTTATCAAAATGGAAAATTAAA